>JAOTYN010000235.1 GCA_029861825.1 Cyclobacteriaceae bacterium | reverse complement strand
TTGGCCAGGAAGGGCGTATTTCTAAGCTCTTTTCCGTTACTAACCTCTAGGATTTCCGAGCAATGCGCCAGCATCTGTGCTGAATTCATGGAACCCCATTGGGCCGGCATATCTTCGGTCAGTTTTTGCACCCTCTTGGTACATTCCTCGTATACTTGAGAATCGTAAAGTGATTTCTTTTCCATTAGTAGTTAATTGTGGTTCTTTAAATAAGAACAGTACATCCAAACCAGTTTTTCTTGTTCGCGAATATAATCGCTCATCAAAGCGTTGGTACCTCGTCGCCGGTTTCCCCGGAAAGATCCAGTAATTCACGCTCAATGGGCAGTCTTTAAATATAAACGAATCTAAGAGCGGTTGGTTAGGGGCAACCTCATCAATATTGGTCCTTGAGTTTAATCCAAGCCTGAGTGTAAGGTAAACCCTCTTCGTTCCGCCCTTTGGGTACCAGATCCAACAAATGATAGGTGGCATTCAGCAGGTCCAGCCCCCGGGCGAATCGCGAGTAAGTATGGTATACTTGCCCATCCTCATCCTTGTAAAAAACGCTGATCCCAGGCATTTCCTCACCAACCTTTCCCATGCTAAAGTTATATAAGCCCTCATCTTGGTCCGGAAAGGACACATTAAAGTCAAAATTGAAGCTATTCTTTGCTGAACTTACCCATTCGAAGGTCCAACCCATGCGTTTTTTGAATGCTTGCAGCTTCTCCAATGGTCCCCGGGATACGGTGATCAGATGTACATCCCTTTGATTTAGGTGGATTACCGCGTTGTTGTAATTATCGGCCCAGAAAGAACAGCTTTTGCAGCCTTCTTCCCAATCTGGTCCGAACATAAAATGATAGACTATCAACTGGCTATGGGGTCCAAACAACTCCCCTAGGGACTTGGGGCCCTCAACGGTTTCAAAAATGTAATCTTTGTCTATTTTAACCCAGGGCAGGGCCCGGCGCAAAGCGGCCATGGCTTCCCGGGCTTTGGTGAACTCTTTTTCCTGCTGAAGCAGGTCGCGTCGCAGGTTCAACCATTCTTCTTTGCTAACTACCGTATGTTCCATGATTATATGTTTTATATTCTATGATCGATCATGTGTGGTTTTTTCGGACATTTCATGGGTTCTGATATTTGTAAATGATGACCTGTACCCCGTCTGGATCTTTCAGGTACAAATATTCGCTGCCCCAAGGTCTGGACACTGGACCTCTGAATTCCCAATTACCCTGCAGCTTTTCCACCCAATGTTGTAAATCGTCAGTGGCCATTTGCAGATCCATTTTCATGGTGGCTGGCTGAGCAAACTCCGCACGATAGGATTCATGTCTGGTGCCTAACTCTGAGATCTCTAACAAACTGCCGCCCCTTTTGTCCAATCGAAAAATACTTCCGCGGTCCTGAGCGTCCTGCCAAGATTCAATCAAATCCAATCCCAGGATTTGCTGGTAAAAATGACAGGAAGCTGTATAGTCACGGGTACGTATGGTGGCCTTGCACTCTAGAAATGCATTCATATTCAGTACGTTATTAGTATAACTAATATATAAGCAGATCACCCTTAAAGCTTGCAAAGCTGCAGGGATATATCCATATTAAATAAAATACCGGGTTTAAAAAATACCGTGCATGTCGGAAGACCCATATATCCTCACTCCTGAAAACATCAAGGAGCCGCCCACGGCATTTCGCGGCAGATTACGTTATTTGGGCCCCAGTTTTATCCTTTCTGCTTCTATTGTCGGTTCCGGAGAGTTGATTGCCACCACCACTCTGGGAGCTAAGGCTGGTTTTGTTACCTTTTGGGTGGTCATAGTCAGTTGTTTGGTAAAGGTAATGGTACAGCTGGAGATGGGAAAACACACCATTTTAAGCGGCGAAAGTGCTATGAAAGCCTTTAGTGCCTTGCCGGGCCCCCAATGGGGTGGATCCAGGTGGTCGGTCTGGCTGGTTTTGTTAATTCAATCGGTGAAACTTTTGCAATTAGGGGGCATTGTGGGAGGCGTTGCCATTATCCTAAACATGATTTGGCCTCAAATTCCTCTGGTGGTAGCAGTATTTGTGGTGGTGATCGTGGTGGCTTTGCTGGTCTTTAAGGGATACTATGGTTCCATTGAGAAAATATCTTTAGTACTTATTGCCTTCTTCACCATTTTCACATTCACCGCCTTGTATTTTTTGACCTATACGGATTATGCATTAACCTGGGATTCTATCGCTTCCGGATTGCGATTTCAGCTCCCGGTGGCAGCGGTAGCAGTAGTTTTTGGTGCCTTTGGCATTACCGGGGTAGGAGGCGATGAGATCATCCATTACAATTACTGGTGCCTGGAGAAAGGCTATGCCGCGCACACCGGTCCTAATGACGGTAGCCCCGAATGGCAGCAAAGAGCCCGGGGATGGATCAAGGTGATGCATTTAGATGCCTTATTAGCTATGGTGATCTACACCATGGTGACCGCGGCTTTCTATTTGCTGGGCGCGGCAGTCTTACATGTCCAGGGTCGGGTGCCTGAGGGTTATGAAGTTATTGAGTCCCTGTCCAATATGTACACCGCCTCGCTGGGACCGAATGCCAAACCCTGGTTTCTACTGGGTTCTTTTGTGGTGTTGTTTTCCACGCTTTTCGCGGCGTTGGCGGCATTGACCCGTCAATATTCCGATATCTTCGGTCAATTGGGATGGATCGATTTTCTGGATTTGAGACAGAGAAAGCGCAGTATAGCCATATTGGCGTGGGCCTTGCCGCTCTTGTGGGCTATAATGTTTCTTTTTATGAAATTACCGGTTTTGATGGTAATAATCGGGGGAATCATGGGATCCATATTACTGTTGCTGGTAGTAATTGCCACCTTGCATTTTCGATACTGGCGAACAGAAGCCGCTTTCAAGCCTAAGCTGGTGTATGATCTGGTGTTGTGGTTGAGCGTAGCCTCCATTTCCATGGTGGCCTTATACGGATTTATCCAACTGAGTAATCACTAAACCACCGCTGATTTTAGCGATAGTTTGTCGCGAATGTACCACTCGGCTAAGGTCAGGTTGGGTACCCAGCACAGCCAGGCAATGATCCGGTAAGATTCCAGGAATTGCATGTCGGTGAAAATATCAAATATAGGCAGGTAAATTCTTAAGGTTACGGCCGCAAAGGTTAGGGCATAACTGCGGATCATCCATCGCTGGTGCTCCTCGATCTTACGGGAACGGATGGTCCAAAAAGCCAAAGAAGTAGTGGTGAGCCAGCCGGCAGCCAAAAAGCCAAATCCAAACTTGGCCACTAGCCCTCCTTCTGCAAAAAAGGCTATATAAAGTCCTGCTAAACCGCTGATAAACACTGCAGCTACATAGATCTTTCCCAAAGTCCGGTGCAGATTCAATCGAGCCTTACGTAATCGACTGCTGAACTGGGACCATCCGGTCAATAGGCTCACACCTCCTAAAAAGATATGCAAGTAAAAGGCGGTATTCCAAATACCAGCGCGTAAGGCTTCCGATTTGGAGCCCAGTAAGCCCTGACTCATGTCTTGAAATATGAATAGTGTTGGATACAGACCCACGCCAATCGCGAAGAAGGCAAAAATAATCCACAGCAATTTTTTCATGATACTACATATTTTCCACTGCTTCCTTGATGGACTGGCCGTTAATAATTACATCGGTTAATACCGCGTTCCCCTTATATATACTGACCAACCCGTATACCAAACTAGTGGAGTCGCTTAATTGCTCACCGTAAAGCTGCTCAGCCAGGGGTGCTTTGCTCTCTTCCATGTAAAACCGGTTAAAGGGGAATTCAAAAGTAAGCGAGCCTTTCTTATCAGTTTCGATATAGGAAACTCCTCGAATAGTGGCCTGGAAAAAGGCCGCGCCAGCATCAGGTTTGGTGTTACTTACCCCGGTAATTCTGGCAAAATCACTTTCATCATTTTTAATGGTCACATAAGCTAAATGACCGTAACTCCACAATTGATCATCAATGGTGGAGTTAAAAGAGTAATTATCGGCATCAAATCCTAGGGTAATATACTTTCCACGAAATGGATCGATCGGATCTATGGGTTGACATTTGAACTTGAATGCCTGGCCTTTATCTATGGTGGCCTCACGCTGCAGGATCATGCTGCCGGGCACGTACCACTGTGCCAGTACCATGGCTGCAAAGATTAAAAGGGTGATTTTCCGGTCAAACATGGGCTTTGCGGCTTTTGATTAAGAAATAATTAGCTAGGAAAAACCCTACGCCTACAGCAACAAAAAGCATGCCCCGTAATACGAAACTCATGTTGGTATCAAAGAAGCGACAGATTACCAGGGCAGTAATGATCAGCAAGCCGTAGTTAAGTACCCCTAAGTGATCCTGACGGGCGCCCTTTCTTATTACAAAAAGTCCCATGAGAAAGACACAGGCATTGATCAACACCTGTGACAGCACCGGCCAATGACTTCCCATAAAAAAGATGGGCACAAATATGATAAACAGGAGCTCCTGCGGTACCAGATCCTTGCTGGTAAATCTCTGGTAGCGAACCAGTAGTACCAGGCCTGCCAGGATCAAAATGATACTCAGCCATAACTCTGGAGCGGTACTCCAATCCGAAAGATCCCCAGTAGCCATGTCTTTCCAGAACCAATTAAAACTCAAGGCCAGCAATATACCCATGGTCCCCAGTGACCCCTGTACCAGATAACCATTGTTGCGGATCTTGGAATTCTTTAGGAAATCCCGGTTTCCGATTAGATAGAAAATCCCCAACAGGGCCAGATAGGCCATAAACATGTACTCTGGGGCATCCTGTGTGAGTGTGCCCAATGCCATCAACAAGGAGCCGGGAATGAACCAATTATGAAAGCTGGTAAAATTACCCCCTGGTTGGTTTTTGATAAGCCGGATATAATAAGGCACCACTAGTGCCAGCAATAGCCAATATAAATAGGGGTCATCGCCACGCCAATTCCAATAGCCCGCCTCTGCCGCATAGGTGGTGATCCCTATCAAATACAGCAAAGAACTCATGGACGAATCCATTATATATAGGACGGGCAGGCACAAGGCCATCCAGGTAAGCAGAAAGGTATCCAGGCTTCCGGGGATGTTGTAGATCTGACTGATCAATGAAATACTGGCCCCCACCGCAAAGAACAGCAATACTCCTGCTGCTTCCCGCCAGGCACGGCTTTCCCTCTTCCGCCATAGGGCATAAGCGCAGAGGCCCTGAGCCATCAGCAACGGTACCAGCGCTAATAGCGACTTTATAGGTCGGCTTAGATCATCCCAATTGTGTGCGATGATCAGGATCACCCCTAAACCTACCAGAGCTGCACCCAAAATGGAAAAAACAATCAACATGCGAGCAGGTGCCCCGGAACCCTTTTTCTGATAATAGGACCTAATATCCTCGGCGGCCTCTGCAGAAAGCACGCCTGCCTTTTGCAGAGCTTCCAGCTCTTTGACTATTTGTGGTTTCATATCTCTGGAGCGTACTTCCCGTACATTATAGCCAAAAATCCAGAGCGCTCCAATTATTGTGTCAGCCTATGGAGCTGAGGAAGGTCTGCAATTCATAATAATACTGGTCCTGTTGATCTAGCCACCCATAGTGTCCGCAGCGCTCCAGGATTACCATATCGGCCTGCGGCAGTATTTCTTTGGTACGTTGGGCAGTAGCGCGGTCAATGATATCTTCTGCCCCCTGTATGATCAAGGTGGGCCTGGAGAAGTTTTTTAATGCCGGTTTGCAATCAAAGTCGATGCGGCGCATATCCTGAAACACCAAACCGTTTATTTGTGCATTTCCCTGGGTCAGTCGCTCTGCGATCACCGGGATGTGTTCATCGCTATATAAATAAGCAGGAGCCAAAGCCAATCCGCGTTGATAGGCGGCATGATGGGTGGTGTCTCCATTACTTATTTGTTGATTCCAGTATCGCAGGGATTCTTTTTCAGTCTGGGTAAGCCTCCCCCTAATGTCAATGTAGCTAAACAGCTGCATATCGAGTCCACCACTGGAAGAAAGGATCAATCCTTGAACCATTTGTGGATGTTTGCCAGTGTAGTAAGCTGCTAACATGCCACCAAAGGAGTGACCCATTAAGGTCCATCCTTCAAATTTGAAATGGTTACGCAGCGCTTCCATATCTGCCGTCATAAGATCCATGGTAATATTTTTCGAATCCGGGTGAATCATGATGGATTTTCCGGTGCCCCGCTGATCAAATATTATGGTTCGGTAATTTTTAGAAAGGGTTTTCGCCAAAGGTATAAAGCCTTCACTGCTCATTCCCGGTCCGCCGTTAATGATTAACAAAGGCTGCCCCGAGCCAAATGCTCGGTAGAAAATTCGCACACCTGCTGAGTTTACATACCCCTCCTGGTAGGCCACCGTGTGATCGAGAAAGTTGATGGTTGCAGGCAAGACATGAGGAAAGGATTCAACCTGTTCTACTAAGGGCTTTTTGAAGTTGCTGGGATGCATGCTTAATGCGGAATCTTCACCTGGGGCAGATAAACTCTTCAACACCAACCAACCGGCGATTATTAATCCAACAATAACCAATAAACTCAATGCTGTTTTCATGATTTAGAATGGTAGTGCAGAAAATTTTTAACCTCTCTACGATAACTAACGGAAATTTTCATACGGCAGCACTGGAAACCTCTTAAGTGGTCAAATCTTCAGGATAAACGGTAATTTTC
>JAOTYN010000005.1 GCA_029861825.1 Cyclobacteriaceae bacterium | reverse complement strand
TGGAGACCGCCTTAGGAGCTAAATTGCTGTACCCTTTGCCTATGTTGCGTCCTTTGGTTTCAGTTAAGGAGCAAAACTTGTGGGGCACCAAAATACATGACCCTGCATTTAATACCTACATAGAAAGCATATTTACCTCTGGGGAAATGCCAGAGGACGTCAGGTCCGAATTTGGCGGCCTGATGCTAAAGCGCTGCGGATATGTAGACACTACAATGCTGATAAAGGCTACCGCAAATATGCTGGATAATAAGACTTCTTTGGTTAAAGAACGATTTGAAATTAAGGAACTTCTTATCGAGGGAGATTCTGTCAGCTATCGTGGTCGTACCGCGCGGAAAATAATTTTTTGTGAAGGTCCTAATTTGTCCCATAATCAGTACTTTAATTGGCTTCCTTTACGTCCTGTAAAAGGAGAGACCCTTTTGGTGGAGTTATCCAGGCCCTTGCCCTACATCTTGAACCGCGGAGTGTTTGTGCTTCCGGTTTTTGAAAATACAGCGGTGGTGGGGGCAACATTTGAGCATCGGGAACTCAACTGGAACTCTTCTGATAAGGGAAGGGATGAACTGGAGCATAAGTTAAGAACTTTAACTTCCATACCGTACAAGGTAGTAGCTCAGAAGGCAGGAATTAGACCAGCCACCCAAGATCGCCGTCCCTTTATAGGAATACACCCCAGGTACGAACCTTTAGGGGTGTTTAATGGTTTAGGGACTAAGGGTGTTTCATTGGCACCTTACTTTGCTCATGAGTTTAGTGAATTCTTGGAGCTCGGTACACCTTTGACCAATGAGGTAACCATTAGTCGCTATTTTATATTATATTACGATTAAAAACTATCCAATTTATGGTGATTAGAAGGCTATTACGCTTCTTTGCGCTACTTATGTTCTTGGGAGCGCCGGGCTTGGTGAATGGGCAAGAAACCATCGCAGATTTTGGGAAGAACCGGATTCAATACAAAGCATTTAATTGGCAGTATTACAGCTCTGATAACTTCGATATTTATTTTTATGAAGGAGGCAAGAACAACGCCAGGCAAGCTGCCGAATATCTAGAAGGAGAATACGACCGTATTACCCAGGACATTTTGGGGTATGCTCTTTATTCCAAAGCTAAGGTGTTTATTTATAATTCAGTAGCGGACCTGCAACAAAGTAATGTGGGGGTAAATGAAAGTAATTTTGCGGCTAGCGGTGAAACCGAATTTGTAAAGCCACAAGTGGAAGTAGCCTATCCCGGAAGTTCTGCCCAGTTCAAACAAGAATTGATATTCCAGGTTTCGAAATTGCTGATCCGTGACATGATGTACGGTGGAAGTCTCACCGATATGTTTCAAAGCGCCTATCTCTTTAATCTTCCCGATTGGGTGATAGAAGGGGCCGCCTTATATGTGACATACGGCTGGTCTGTAGAGATGGACGATTACATGCGTAAGTATTTCCAGAACAAGAAGTTCAAAAAGCTAGGCAAGCTAGAAGATGAGGAAGCCGCCATTATTGGGCAATCCATCTGGAATTACATTGCGGAAAGCTACGGGATGAATAACATATCCAACGTGCTTAATCTCACCCGTATCAACCGCAGTGAACAAAATAGCATCATCTACACCCTGGGGGTTACATTCGATCGATTTATTGACGAATGGAAAAGCTACTACATCAATATGTCGGATCAGATCATGAACGGCTATCAGTCTGCTGGTGATGCTTATGCCATTGGTGAAAATAACCGGGGTTATGTGTTCCATCAGTTGAAGTTCAGCCCCAACGGAAGTCTAATGGCATATTCTACTAACTTCCGTGGTAAATACGAAGTGATCATCAGGGAACTGGCTTCCGGTAATGAAAAGCGGATCCTTAAGGGTGGCTATAAGGTAATTAATCAGGAGACTGACAAGGAAATCCCCCTGCTTTCCTGGAAGGACAATAATACCCTGGGTATAATTAATGTAGAGAAAGGAATCTACCATTTAAATATGGTGGATGTTGGCTCCGGCAGCATCCAAAAGCGGCCCTTGGGTAAGATCACCCAGGTCAAGGATTTTCAGTTTCATGAGAAGGGTAAGACCGCTATTGTAAGTGCTGATAGTAAGGGACAAAACGACCTGTTTCTGCTCTCTCTAAGCAAGAATTCCTTACGTAGGATCACTAACGATCCTTACGATGATCTGAATCCCAAATTTCTCCCCGGAACTAACATGGTAGTATTTTCTTCGAACCGGGTAAATGATACCATAAGTAGAGAAAAAGTAAAACTTAAGGATATTGGATTCAATTTTAACCTGTTCCTGATGAGCTTGGATAGCGCTCCTAAGGTATTGACCCGGGTTACCAATACCCTGAGTCGTGATATTCAACCCTTTCCCACCGACCAGAATACTGTTTATTACCTCAGTGATCAAAAGGGGATCTTTAATTTGTATAAATACGATCTGCAAAACAAACTATACACTCAGGTTTCAAAATTCTCCCACAGTATTCTTAATTATGACATTAACATGAAAACTGAGGGCCTGGGCTATATCATGAAGCAGGCCGGGCAGGATCAGGCATTTTATCAAAGCAACTTTGATCTGAATCAAAATAATTTTACACCTCAAACCAAGAGACAGGAGATACAACAAGCTTTGTTTATCTCTGAACGTATCCGCGAACGCCGCCAGAAGGAGTTGGAGTCACTAGAGACAGCGCCTGTGGAGCAGGTTCAAGAAGTGGATAGCACGGTGGTTGAAGATCAGGCCACGGATATCATCGACACGGACGATTATGTATTTGACACGGAAATACTGGAAGAGGTCCAGGAAGAGCGTGATGAGCCTACCAGTGTCCTTCAAAATTTCCGTTCACTGGCCCGGGAGAGTCAGATAAACGGCCCCTTCCCTTACCAGCCCAGAGTGGGTTTCGACAATATCGTATTCTCCTGGGTGATTGATCCTTTAATAGGATTTGGCATTCAAGCCGAGGTCCAGGTCAATGACTTGTTAGAGAACCATAAATTCTACGGGGGGGTGTTGGCCACCACCGATTTGCGCAGTGGCAGTTACTACGGAGAGTACCATTATTTAAAGGATCGCTTGGATTACCATGCCCGTTTTAGCCGTCGTACAGTATTTAGGTCTATAAACGACCCCCGGGCCGACTATGATATTAAGTACATAATGAATAAGGTGGAAGTTGGAGCTAGCTTCCCCCTAAACGTACGAAGTCGTGTGCGGGTAAGCCCCTTTTACGTTGGTACACGCTCATACGACCTGGATCCTTTTAAGCTGAGCTTGCCGCCAGGTACGCCGGGAGGCCCCTTGCCAGCGTCCGATATTAAAAGGGATTATTTTGGAGCCAAATTGGAATATATTTACGACAATACTGTCATTGGCGGATTGAACTTTCTGGGTACTCGGGCCAAGGCCTCCATAGAGCATTATGAAAACTATGGTAATAGCGATCATAATTTCAACCAGTTCAAAGTGGATATCCGGCATTACCATAAGATCCACAGGGAGATTATCTTCGCTGGAAGGCTGTTCTACGCCCGTTCATTTGGAAACGATCCCAAAGATTTCCTATTAGGAGGCATGAACAATTGGTTGTTCAATGATACCGAAAACGAAAATAATGAGGGCGACCCACTATTTGATCCGGTTGACCAGGATAACAGTGACATACTTTTTGTAGAGTATGTGACCAACATGAGGGGATTTGATTATAATACCTTTAGCGGTAATAATGCTTTGTTGCTCAATGCTGAATTGCGATTCCCCATAGTAAAGTACTTTAATAGCGGCCCTATCGCCTCTAACTTCTTCCGAAACTTGCAACTGATAGGGTTTTACGACTTGGGTTCTGCATGGACCGGCAGCAGCCCCCTGGCCGATGAAAATAGTCTGAATACCGAGTTGATTGAGGCCGGTAACTTCAGCGCACGTATTAATAATTTTGGAAGTGCCTGGCTGGCCAGCTACGGTACGGGTATCCGTACGGTGTTGTTGGGCTATTATTTGAAGTTTGATGTGGCCTGGCCCATAGAAGATTATGAAGTGGGTTCCCCTAAATTCTATCTAACACTAGGTTATGATTTCTAAAGGCGGGTGACCAGGCTTGCAATTTTTTCGTATATTTCCTACTAATCTTCAGCAGTTCTATGATCAAATCTATGACCGGCTATGGTATAGCTTCTCTGGAAAATAATGTCCTGAGCATATCCGTAGAAGTAAAATCTCTGAATTCTAAGTTTCTGGATACGGTGATCAAATTACCGAGGTCTTTTTTTGACAAAGAGATAGAGGTCAAGAAGCTGATTTCAGAAAAACTGGATCGAGGTAAGATCTCGGTAAACGTTTCCTACGATCGCAAGGACGATCAGGTAGCAAAGATCGCGTTTAATAAGAAATTGCTAAAAACTTATTATCAGGAGGTGGCGGGAATTGCATCAGAATTAGGAGCGCCAACCGAAGAGATCCTCAAAATTGTGCTGCAGTATCCTGAGGTAATCAAAACGGACGAACCAAAGGATAAGCTACAAGATGACTGGAAGAAGATCAACGATACCCTGCTGGAGGCTATTACCAAATGCGAAGAATTCCGGATATCGGAGGGGAGTACCCTAAAGAAAAAGTTGGTGGTTTATGTGGACCGCATTGAGAATTACTTGAACAAGGTAGACAAAAAAGACCCCGCCCGAACCGAAGCCATCAAAGAACGACTTCAAAGACATATTAACGAGTTGCAGCAGGGCGATAAGTTCGATACCAACCGCTTTGAGCAGGAGATGCTCTATTACATGGAAAAGCTGGACATAAGTGAGGAGAAAGTGCGCCTCAAGTCTCACTTGGACTACTTTCTGGAAATACTAAACCAAGACACCTCTCAAGGAAAGAAATTATCTTTCCTCAGTCAGGAAATGGGTCGTGAGATCAATACCATTGGTTCAAAGGCCAATGACGCAGAGGTCCAAAAACTGGTTGTGAGCATGAAGGACGAACTGGAAAAGATCAAGGAACAATTGCAAAACATCCTGTAATAAAAAAAAGCTCCTTTTTGAGGAGCTTTTTTTGTATTTCTTTAAAGGCTAGTTCAGCTTGAAAATAATTGGAAGTTGCATCCGAACCCTTACCGGGCGCCCACGTTGCTTACCGGGCTTCCATTTTGGTGCACCGCTTAGTACCCGAATGGCTTCCTCATCACAACCGGCTCCAATACCTTTCAATACTCTTACGTCAGTAAGAGAACCGTCCTTACCTACCACGAAGGTAACGTAAACTTTACCTTCAATACCCATTCGGCGGGCTTGTGCGGGGTATTTCATTTGCTTTCCAACATAAGCATAGAAAGCTTTCATTCCTCCAATAGGCGCTGGTTGATCTTCCACGAACTGGAAAATCTCATCGGCAGCTTCTTCTTCCGGGGCTTCTTCGAAAACCACGTCCTCGATTACTGTTTCCTCGGTGACCTCTACGTCCAGATTCACTTCAATTTCCTCTTCGATTTCCTCTTCATCAGGAACTTCGATAATTTCAGGAGGAGTCACCTGAGGCGGTGGGGGAGGAGGTTGCTCGGTAATAGGAATGTCCTGCAGTTCCTCAAAATCAGCATCGAGCTGACCTAGATTCACCAGATCGTTGTCATCACGTGTAGGCCATTCGAAAGCTACGACTGTCAGCAGTAAGCTGATCATCAATCCGATGCTCATGTAAAAACCGGACTTTCTAAAAAGATCAGCGCTGGCGTTTTTCTTTAATTCCATAATTAAGATGTTTTTCCTAAGGGTGGACTGCCCATGTTTTCAAATATACGAAAGAAATATGTTTAGACCAATTTGGAGGTGAATTTAGCCATCGTCCAAAAGCCCAAAGCTCCCAGTAAACTTCCAGAACTATTAGCTGCCATATCTGGCCAACTAAATTCTCTGCCAGGGACCCATAATTGGCCTGTTTCTAATAATAATCCGTATAAGACCCCAAAAGTCACAATCGAGAGCAGATTTTTTAGGGAGTACTGAGGGTTTTTGTGCGAATAGGCGAATAACAATAGTATACTCCAGATCGCGAATAATCCAAAATGGCCCAATTTATCCACGGAAATGCCCCAATCCGGTGGTTCAGGCAATTGTGAACCGGGCATTAAGGTGGCGGCGGTTATAACCAATCCCCATAGTACAGCAGGTGTATATGAGTTCAGCCACCGTTTAAGCCAATTAAGCTCCAATGAGTTCTTTATAGTCTTCAGCACTTAACAATTCCGTGGTATCTTGATCGGATAGGGTGATCTTGATCATCCAACCTTCTCCGTAGGGGTCATCGTTAACCAACTCCGGAGCATCGACCAGGGCAGCATTTACTTCATTGACCAAGCCAGTTAAGGGCATGAAGAGGTCTGAAACCGTCTTTACCGCTTCCACCGTGCCGAACATATCCCCCTCGTTTATTTCTTCTCCTTCGGTTTCAATTTCCAGATATACGATGTCGCCTAATTCTTGTTGGGCAAAGTCAGTAATACCTATGGTCGCCGTGGTATTGTCATCGGATAGCAACACCCATTCGTGGTCTTTAGTATATTTTAAATTTTCGGGAATATTCATTAGGATTAATTTTCCCAAAAATACATTCTTTTTCGAAATGCCAAAATTATTATTGGGCCAAACTGAAGCTGATTTGCGTACCGAATCTGGTGGTGGCCCTTTTGAAGGAATTGGTTACTTTAGGTTCGTTTATATTGCGCTCAAAATATAGCTGAACGTTCAATCGATCATTAACCACATAGGAGATGGTAGGACTCAATTGGAAATTGAGGTTACCGCTGGTAATGGTATTGGATTCATCAATTTTTCGCTGAACTGTTTCCGTTTCTCCAATGCTGAAAGCCAGTCGGAAAGTGAGGTCGTTTTTCAAAGTAACCGTTTCTCCTCCAATTTTCCAGGGGATCTTAAAGCCTTGCTTACGATATCCCAGGTCCAGCACAAAATCCTTGCGATTCAATTCCGTGACTTGAGCATTGGAAAGTTGCAGGGCCAGGTTGCGTTCTTTGCGATATTCAATGCGGAAATCCAATCGGCTTCTGGTTCGAAGATTGATCCCGATTAACGGGGCAAAACGTTCGGTGATGGCTACTTGCCCGATTACATACAAGGGAACCCACTCACCGTTGTCATTGAATACTGAGGCCAAGGGGTAATTCTCAATATTGTTCTCCAGGGTTAAGTCGGCCGGGTCAAGGTATTGTCCGGAGTTGGTAAAGCCGATCACATCGTAGGTCGAAGTATAGCTATGCGTAATGTTAACCGAAGAAAAAATTTCAGATAGTTTCCCAACCTTTGAGAGGCCAGCGTAGTCCAACCTCCAGTTAGGAATGGGCGTTTTCGGAAATGGCGTAAGATTAATAGTATTGGCGTCCTTTCCGGTATAGGCAGCGATGAACGCTGGTATAAGCACGTCTTGAGACTGGTCACCATAACTACCGCCCGGATTGATGTTTTCAGATTCCAACCGTTGTTGTACGATACCGATGTTGTTTTCAAAGTCTTCAAATACCGGGTTGGTATTGTCACTGCGATTGCCCTTGAAGGCAGTGCCAATAGTTAGGAAGGATATGCTGTAACTTCCACTGCGGGTAGGGTTGAAAGATCCTATGGTAACCCGGTCGTCGTCGAATCGGAATATCTCGTTATAATTTGCGGATTTTAACTTGCGCATGGTCAGGTCGATGCGCAGATCCTGTAAGGGCTCTACCCGTCCTGTAATATTCAGGTCAATAGTACTGGATTGACCGAACGGGGTGGTAAGGAAAGGGCTGGGCGCCAGCCATCCGTTTTCCACAGTTCGATCCTTTATACTCAAATTTTGACTTCCTAGCACAAACGATAGCCCTGGAGCTTCCCAATCGCGGTCCATGCCGAATAGATGGGCGTCAGGAAGGAAGCCGGGTAGTATAGTGCCTTCTCGTTTGCTGTAGGTCACATTGACCGACCGTAATGACATCAGAAACCGCAAAGCCCCTTTTAAAAACTGTCCCTGGGGCGCACGTGCTGTAGTGTCGTTGGGGTTGGGGCGTGTGGTCGTGCGACTGGGTGTGTTAATGTCCTTGAGGAATTTTACTTTGTTATAAAGTTTCACTAAGTCCACTCGACTGGTAATATTTCTGTCGCGACTGTTTTGAACAATGTTACCTAAAGTGTCTTTTTGGTTGACTTCATTAATGGGATTAAAGGCACCGGATGTCCAGCTGTAGTTGACATTATAGCCGAGATCCGCATTGATCCAATCGGTCAAAGGTATCTTATCCAAGGGTAGACGATAGTTCACCCCAATGGTTTGGTCGAAATTTTTCAGGCGACCCATATCTTTTAAGTTGTCCCAAACCTGTTGCCTTTTAATTTCGGAGTCAATGTCCCCTTCGGGTTCATCCACAATGGCCAGGGCTCGGGCGGAATAATCCAGTGACAGGTTTCGCGTAAGGTTCCAGCGCATGTTGTAGATCCTGCTAAAGGTAAAGCTCTTTTCGAAGTATGGTTCAATGCCTTCTGTGGTTAATCGGTTATTGGCGTCCACGCCCCATAGTTGCGTCTTGATAAAGCGGCGATCAAGGTCGGCTCGGAAGGAGAAATTACTGGGGACCGGTGAGAAGTTTAGATCCTTGATGAGCTGCATAAAAGGACTATTCATCCTTTCCGAATTAGCAAATGGTTCTAAGATCCATTCTTTAGGACTGAAGTTATAGGAGAGCGCTCCCTTTATTGACTTTAGCTGGTAGGTTTCCGTTTGATAATTGTGTCGAACCACATCGCTATAGGCATAGGTTAAGGAAATATTTTCAATGTCGTATACCCGGGATTTTGCATCCTCCTTGGTTTTGACCTTGCGCACATTCGTAAAGTTAAGACTGCGCCGAGTGGTTTTGTCTTCAACGATCTTTCGATACCGCTCCCGTTCGACCTCATCATCAATACTGGCCAGTGAATTTTCCAAACTGATATCGGGATCCCTGGGATCGAATTGGGGGGTGATATTGGTGGTTTGATAACTGGCAAACATGGGGATCTGCAGCCCAAATTTTTCCGGGAAGAACTTGTCCAAACTAAAGTTACCGGAGACATCAAACTCCGTGACTTCCTCCCTGCTTCTCTGAGATATGCGGTCGGAAATACTGCCAAAGCCAAAGGTGGAGTGACGCACACTGGCGTTAACATTGCCAAAATCCGCCAGTTGCATATTTAAGTTGGCATTGGCTGCCCATCCCGCTGTTTGATCAAAATCACCCACCCTCAATTCGTTGGCCCAAATACAAACGGATTTCGGAGTGCCATCAGGACTGTCAGGATTTCTGATACCGATCATCAGAGCATAAACCTTCGACATATCCGGGTTCCCCAATACCCGGATACGGTGCCGGTCCACAATTTCCGGTCCGCTTTGGGGATAAGGAAGATTGATAGCGGCATTTTCCCGGTTCCGGCGGCTCTTAAGCTGATAAAGTTCATCAATGTCCAGATCGATTTCATTTTCCAGTGGCCATATCTCCCGGGGGTCGCTGGCTCCGTCCGGGGTCAGTTTCAGGGGGATCTCAATCTCGTAGTAGTTTTGGGTAAAATCTGTTCCGATCCGCAGAAAGGCTGTGGTTTCATCGTCAAGAGCGTCCTCACTTTCGGCGTGTAGGAACATTTTCAGCCTTCCATAATTGATTAAATCGAAATTTACATTCTTAAAAACTGCTCGGGCATCTCGATCTGCCAGGTCTTCTACACATAATTCAATGGATTGCTCATTCAAACGTCGCTCTACCGTAGAAGTGTTGTCCCGGTCCCGTTGAAAGCCTGGCGGTACGGTATACCCCGGGTTTTCCTCTTCATTAACTACTGATATGGTAAAGTTGGCATCTTCCAGATCCCGGTCCTCAAAGAAGCCATCTTCTTCCAAATTCTCCGTAAACCTTCTCCATTGACTGCCTACCAACTGGAAATTAGCCATCCTCAGAACGACGGGCTGAGTGAATCCCGTGAGGTATGTCCTGATATAGCGTATGGATTTGAAACCTTCGATATTTCCCTGCTGACGGTCCGGAATCCGCACAGGAATGCGGAAAAGATACCAGGTAACTTCGTCTCCATTTATAGTATTGGTGACCTGATCCTGAATATTTTGATTACCCACCCTTAAGGCTGAAGGATTCAGATCGATGTTGTACTCATAGTATTCTTCCAGGTCACTAATAGTATTGTCGATATTTAGATCTTCATTTTCCGGGAAGTTGCTGCCTGAGGGTACAAAGTTCTGGCTGCCGCTGGCTATGGGAGAGTTATTTTCCAGGTTATTGAAGTCTTTATAGCGTTCTACGATCTCTTGATTCTCCTGGTCTTTTTGAGCGTTGAGAAAATAGCTAAAGTCGTCGGCTGAAGGATCGTTGGTGATACGGGCCAGAGCCTCTGGAGATAATGTCACCGGCAATTGATCTACAAAGATGCTATCAAAGTACGATAGTTCATTTTCACTACTCAGTCCATCCAAGCCAATATCTTGATTGTCACGGGCACTGGAGCTGTTGTCAAAGGCATTGGTAAGGAACTGCTGGGTGGTTGTTCTCCCCCAAATCGATTCCGTTACGTTACCACCCGATCCGGTTTCGATAACACCATCTGCTGGCAGTCCGTTTTCAAAGCCATGACTATCGTCGGGGATCAAATCCTCCGACACACTTCCCAGGTTAAATATCAATTTTCCGTTAAGGTCCGTATTATTGGTAGGGTTTTCACCCGCCAATATCCGGCCATTAGGGCCGCTGATAAAGGGATCCATCAGCCAGAATTCCAGGAATTCAATGTTGGTCTTATCAAAATCTACATCGGAGGTGACCGCCCTGGTAATACCTCCCCAATTGTCCTCAGGGTTGGGCAGACTACCATCGGGCAACAGATTAGGGTTGTAATTATAGGGCCCGCGTTCTTGGGGGAAATAAGCAATGTCAAATATGGGGAGGTTCAGGTTGATCTGTTGGCGGTCCTGTTCGGTAAAGATCTCCTGAGGAATAACCTGACGGGAATAATGATTGTCGGTGTCGATATTATCAGGAGTATTGCTGTCATTGCTACGATAAAAAACATTGTCTACGATATACCAGGCCATCTTAGCTCGCTTAAATCCGGAATTTAATTCATCCACCCGGGTCACCCCGAATCTCATATCATCGGTTTGTGGAGTACTGGCGTGTTTCCAGCTGATAACATTACCCAGGTTGAAGGGGGTTACAGTGGCTTCGAAATCGTCGATGTAGGCCAACCCGTCCCCGGCGTTTTTATTGGAAGTCCCCGGTATTAATTGTGCAAACTCTGCATTAAAGGTGATATTGGAAGGTTCCTTAGTCTGAATAAAGGGCAGGGCATCCACCATTTTGGTAAGGAACCGGGATTCCTTGCGGTAGTTGAAATCCAATCCCCATTTTACATTACGGGTGGGCTCACTGCCTACGCTAACCCGGGTGATCAGCGGTCTTTCATTCAAGTAAAGCAGCGTACCTCCCAGGTTGATGTCGTTATTGAACCTGTAATCCAGACGGGTACCCAACAGGCTGCGGGTTTGGAAATTGAAAAGGTCGGCCTTTTCATATGCAATGTTGATTTGTTTCCCAGAAATAAGGATCCCATCATCGATTATGATGACCTTGCCCAGATTGTAGTCCACTCGGTAATGAACACCTTCTTGAAGAATGGTATTACCGGCGGTAACCGTAACGGAGTTCTCGGCGATATTGATACCGGGTAAAACAATTTCGTTACTGGATCCCGCCAGGAACTGCCCCTTAACGAAAAATTTGTTTTTCAGGGCATTGAGCTGGGCATCGGCCCGGGTACCGTCATAGAGTTCCTGAAAAACAAATCGGTCCTTAAGATCTTGTTCACCATCGGTAAAGAACTTGTCCAGGTCGGAGCCAAAGGGTTCCAATACCGGGAATATGATATTGCCGGATTCCGTGGTTATGGTCAGCCCTTCCACGAAGTCAAAATTACCGTCGGGTTGAGGGTCATTGTTGGGGTTGAGCTGGTCCAGTCCGAACAGTTCTATTAAGGGTATATTCTTGGTATTAACTCCTTCATGAAGACTGGGATTGTCTTGTCCGGTTACATCGTCCCGGTAAATTATTCGCAGCTGGAATCCATCTTGTGCCACTTGGTTGGCATTTAGATTATAGATGTTTTTCATCATCAGGTCCCAGGTATTGGCCGTGCTGTTTATTTTTCCAGGGCGCAGCAATTTCAGGAAAATAACTTCTGATTCCGGCCGGTTGGCATAATCGTCGGTCAGTTCGCCCACTTTATAGTTTTGACCATTGAAGCTGTACTCAAAAGCGACTGCCAGGACCTCATCATTCTGCAGCTTTCTGAAAAGACTGATGTACCCCAACTGTCTGTTGATGTTATACTCTCGATCACTTAGCTTACGGGCTCCTCTGATCACTTCAAAATCCGTAGATTTATCCAGTCCCAAGTCGGTAAGACCATCGCTTACTAAATTGGCATCCCGTAGATCGGGGTCGGAGTTTAATACCGTCAGCAGGTCATTAGCATCATTGCTGGCAGGTGAGCCAGGATCGCCGTTGGTAGCTATATCGGGCCGGGCGATGACCCTGCCTTCTCCCAGGTCCATAAATCCGCCGAAATTCCGTAGGGTCTCGGTGTCATTATTGCGGTTGAGGATATATACTTCCACCCGGGTTACATTAACTCTGGAGATGATCTGGGGCAGGGAACTCAACCATGAGTTGTAATTGTCCCTGAAGAAATGCCCTAAGAAAAAGTGCCGGTTTTCGTCGTAGTCGGAGGAAGGGATCTCAAATTCCCTGGCCTGCGAACCTCCTTCAATGGTGATGGCATCACTGCTACCTCTCTGTGTGGAAAATACCCCGCTGACAAACAGCTTGCCGAACTGTAATTCCGTTTTTACCCCGAATAGGTTTTGTGAACCCCGGATCAAGCTATTGCTGATCCCCATACTCACATTACCGATTTCTATCTTCTTTATAATGTCCTCATCGAAGCCGGTGTACTCCACCCTCAAGTCATTCTCAAAATCGAAAGAGGTATTGTTGTCGAAATTAGCGGTGACTTGCAGTTTTTCTCCGATTTTACCGATTACGTTCATTCCAATGCGCTGTTCAAAATCGAAGGTTCCTTGTTTTTGACGACGAATGGGGATGGCGGGGTTAAATATCCGCTCTGAGCGGAAGCCAAAATCCAAGGTAACGGAGCCGTTGGGCTGGATGTCTACGAAGCTTCCCCCGAAAATACGATCGAATACCGGGCTTATGGGAATTTTGGGGATCAGACGCCGGCCGCTGATGGCGCTCTCACCATCCAATTCGGCAGCCTTGGTACGCCAGTAGTCACGGATGATCTTTTGTTCTTGAAGCCTGCTGTATTCTTCGAAGGTCATGATGGTGGGAGCGCGGTAGTCCACACCGTTCATCTGTTCATAGATGGTATAGTTTCCACCGGTGTCGACTTCGATCTTCATGTCCAAGCCGAATGGATCTCCTTTCAGTAAAGGGCTGTATTCCACATCTCCTGAAAAGGGATCCCCAATGCGGTCGACGGGGTCGTATACTGGCTGGCGACTGGGTTCATAAGACTGGGGCGGGATGGTGTCGGAGGGGATGGTGTCGTTTACTTGCTGAAATAGCCAGGCACCCTCGCTTTTTGAGTAGCAGGTATCAAGAGCCCCCAGCACTATGAACAGCACCAGGATTATAGGTAATGTTATCTTATCAATACTTGACTGCAATGCGTTTAGGATGATTTAAGAACCCGCTTAATTAGCTCTTCCACAGTTAAATCCTTTTCGGCATTTCTAAGGTTGTTAATAATGGCTTTTTCCGCTACGTTTTTGTTGATCCCAAGGGTGACTAAGGCGGATAACGCTTCATTTTGGATGCTATTGTGCGAAACTTCGTAATTTTGGGCGTTTTGGCTCACTAAAGCCTCTTTTTTCACCTTATCTTTCAGTTCCAAAATTATTCTTTGCGCCGTTTTAGCCCCCACACCCTTAACACCCTGTATCACAGGTACATTCTCTGTCAGAATGGCGTGATGAATTTCATCAGGAGAAAGAGAGGATAACATCATAATTCCGGTAGCTGGTCCCACTCCGGAAATGGAGATCAAGGCCATAAAAAGTCTCTTTTCCGCTTGATCAAAAAAACCATATAGCGTATGGGCATCTTCTTTGATATGACTGTAGGTAAACAGCTTGGCTCTGGTTAAACTCTTCAGCGCGGAGTATGTGCCTAGAGTTATCTTTAATTCGTACCCCACTCCCCCAACATCAACTACCACAAAGGCCGGTTCTTTTTCAACCAGGGACCCCTCGATATATGCATACATCAGCTATCACTTTTGTCAACCAAAGGTAATATAATTTACCCTTAAGTAATGACCATATGCTCGTTAATTTGAGCTTCAACAACGGCGATAGAAACCATATTCACGATCTCCCGAACCGAGCTTCCCAATTGCAATACGTGAACCGGTTTGTTCATACCCATAAGGATAGGTCCGATGGCCTCTGCTCCCCCAATCTCCATTAATAATTTATAGGCAATGTTACCGGAGTCCAGATCTGGGAAGATCAGGGTATTGGCCCCTTTTTCAGCCAGGGCGCTAAAGGGGTAGTTACTTTGCTGTATGGTAGTATTTAAGGCAATATTGGCCTGTATGTCGCCGTCAATGATGAGATCCGGGAATTTTTCTTTAGCCAACATAGCCGCTTTGGCTGCTTTAATGGGTACCGCACCTTTGCTGGAACCGAAGTTGGAATATGATAACACCGCCATCCGGGGTTCGATATCGAAGAACTTAACGGCATCGGCAGTAAGGGCGATAATATCCACCAGGTCTTCAGCGGAGGGGCTCACATTCACGGTGGTATCCGCAAAAAAGTAGGTTTTCTTCTTGTTGGAGATGATATACATTCCCGCCACCTTGTTTACCTGGGGCTTTGTGCCGATCACCTGCAGTGCCGGCAGAATGGTCTTGGGATAGTCCTTGGTAAGCCCGGAGATTAAGGCATCGGCTTCCCCCTGCTCTACCATCATGGCCCCGAAATAGTTGCGATCACGCATTTGTTTTTTACCCTCATAATAGGTCAGTCCCTTGCGTTTTCGTTTTTCATAAAGCAGCTGTCCGTAGTCTTCGGTTTTTTTCTCTTCTTTCGAGGTATCGATTATGGTGCAATTGCCGATCTCCAAATTGTGGGTTTCAGCCAATTGCTCAATATGGGTCTGGTTACCCAGTAATATAGGTTGGCCGATTCCTTCTTCCAGTACGATCTCTGCTGCCTTCAGGATCTTGTAATTATCCGCTTCAGCAAAAACCACCTTTTTGGGTTCTTTCTTGGCCCTGCTGATCATTTGACTAGCCAGTTTATGATGAATTCCTATGCGTTTCTGTAAGTCTTCATGATACTTATCCCAGTTGGTAATATTGATCCTGCTGACCCCTGATTCTATGGCAGCTTTAGCCACTGCCGGCGAAACGGACGTGATCAACCTGGGGTCCAGCGGTTTAGGGATCAAATAGTCTCTGCCAAAGGTTATGGATTTACCACCGTAGGCTTTACTAACCAGGTCCGGCACCGCTTCTTGCGCTAACTCAGTAAGAGCCCGTACCGCTGCCAGCTTCATTTCCTCATTAATTGCCGTGGCCCTTACATCCAGGGCACCTCTAAAGATATATGGAAACCCCAGCACATTGTTGACCTGATTGGGATGATCGGACCTTCCAGTAGCCATGATCAAATCGTCCCGGGCAGCAATGGCTTCATCATAGGGAATTTCCGGGTTGGGATTGGCTAAAGCAAATACAATAGGATCTTTGGCCATGGTTTTCAAGGCATCCGCTGACAGAATATCACCCTTTGACAATCCCAGGAACATATCAGAACCTTTCAAGGCTTCTTCAAGACTTTCAACTTTGTTGTCCGTGGCAAATTGAGCCTTTATGGGATCCAGGTTCTGACGGTCTTTATGGATCACTCCCTTACTGTCCAGCATAATGATATTTTCCTTCTGAGCTCCCAGTAACAAATAAAGTTTGGTACAAGCTATGGCCGAAGCTCCCGCACCGTTAACCACGATCTTTATTTTGTCAATGTCTTTCTGCACCAGCTCCAATGCGCTTATCAAAGCTGCCGACGAAATAATGGCGGTACCATGCTGATCGTCATGCATGATGGGTATCTCCATTTGTTCTTTTAGGGCATCTTCGATTTGAAAGCTTTCAGGGGCTTTGATATCTTCCAGATTGATCCCCCCGAAGGTAGGTTCCAGTGATTTTACGATCTTAATAAACTCCTGTGGGTCTTCCTGATCTATCTCGATATCGAAAACATCAATCCCAGCGAATTTCTTAAACAGCACTCCTTTACCTTCCATTACTGGCTTGGAAGCGCTGGCTCCGATATTTCCCAATCCCAATACGGCGGTACCATTGGATATTACCCCTACTAAGTTGCCCTTGGCGGTATAGCGGTACACGTCCTCCGGATTATCGGCAATCTCCAGACACGGTTCTGCTACTCCGGGTGAATAGGCCAGTGCCAAGTCCAGTTGTGTACTGAGCATTTTAGAGGGTACTACCTCAATTTTTCCCGGCTGCCCCAATTCATGATAATCAAGGGCATCCTGTTTTCTTATTTTGATGGCCATATTGTTAGTTTTTTAAAAGGAGGTTTACAATTAAGTTTTTAATTGTCACTATTCCTAATGATGGCATGGTGGAACCTGTTGGGGGCACTATTCCATGTTGAACACCCAACTGTTAAGTAAGGTCGAGCCGCACTTTTATCATCCAACTGTACTCGGTTTTGGATCATAGGATTTGGCTTATGAGGCACCGTCTGTCCCTCCATTATTAGCAATGGAAGCAATGGGATTTCTCGGTCTTGACATCCTAATGGTTATTACGAAGCGTGTTCGGATTCTGTTCGGAAGGTTTCCAGAATTGTTTCCAACTCCCTCAAGGTGTTCCGTTTATTCGTGCCGGGGGAGTAAACAAAACCTTCGATATAATACAGACGGTTCAATTCCTCATCCACGAAAGTGTAGCTCAGAAAAGGCCCGCCCATGGTATTGTTATTTAATTTCCATACTCCACGGCTTTCCACGCTAAATTTTTCACCCAATGTTACCGATGCGGAGTCCACCGGAACCAGGCGCTCCGTGACCATGTAGGAGAGGCTGTCATTGCCTAGTAAAAACCGTCGCCATTTGCGATCGCGGAATCGGATGATATTTTTAAGGTGAAAGGACTTTTCAGAGGTATAGTTGGCATAAGTGATAAAAATGTTCTTATCTATCTTGCGGTCCATCTGACGGATCCATATGCTGTTTTCAGTCTCTACGGCAACCTCATAACCATAGGGAACCTTCATATAACACTTGTGGTCATTCAGGAGTTTATTTTCAATTCCCTTTACCGAAGGCGCTTTGTAAAGAGCACGATGGTAGCGGTTCTTTTCAACATCCACGAAATACTTCAGCAATTCGTCACCATTATTTCTAATTTGTTCTATCAATTTATCGGTGGATACCTGGAAAAGATACAGTACCGATTGATCTTTAGCGAACAGATTACTTTGCCTGAACATAAAGAGTTCAGGTTCCTGCTGAATACGCTCTAAGGATTCATTGGTGAAATAATTTCGCAGAATTAGATCGCCTCTGGTATTGTCCTCAAAAGAGTAGACAAATATTAGATTTTTACCGTGTTTTAAAATCCGATTGAATTGATTGGGATCGATGTGTATTAACTTGAATTTAGGCTCATCCTGCAATAGCCCTGGAAAAGGGGCTCTAAAGATATTGCGTATCTCCTCACCCAATGGTCCGGCCCATTTGGTGGAGTCCATGACCAAAATAATTTCACCGGGGTCTCCATTGGCGGGGGGAAGCAGGCCGTTTTCTTCAAGTGATGAGGAGCATCCTGCGGCGGTCATCAAGACGATGAGCCAGGCTAAGGTTTTTTTCATAATGGTGCTATAAGGAGTACATCTTAATAACGCGGAAGGTTAAAAATAGTAACATCCTTTCACAATGAGAAATGTAGACTAATGGCTAGGATAACTTAAAACTAACCGATGATCAGTTTTTGGCCGGGTTTTATCTTGTTGTTGTGAAGATTGTTCAGCTTTTTCAACTTTTCGATAGTAAGGCCCTTATACATTAAGCTGATATCCCAGAGGGTATCTCCTGGTTGCACCAAGTGCACTTTTGAGTTAGGCATTTCCCGGGGTTTACTGGTTTTCTTAGCAGTTACTACCTGATGCCCGGGCTTAACATAAATGGTCAACGGCTGTCCCACTTTGATCAAATTCCCCCTCAGGTTGTTCCAACGCCGCAGGTCAGAAGCACGAACATGATAGCGTTCCGCTATGGTTCCCACTACGTCACCGGAACGCACCCTGTAAGTAATTTTCTCTTTGCCGTAGGAAGATCCCGGAGCTTTTTTTGCAATTAATTCTACCTTTTGCTGACCAACCTTTGCGGCAGAATCCAGGATCATTTGCCGATTGGCAGTCAGGTATGGCATCTTATCTGTAGGAATCCTTAGAGGATAATTTTTAGCTTCTTTAGGAATGGCATTTCGTTTAAGTGCCGGGTTTAGTTTTTGCATGTCTTCCAAGCACACCTCAATCTGCTCGGCGAATGTATTAAGATCGAGGTACTGACTAATTAAGATGGTGTCGCTTTTTATGGGATACAAAAGGCGATCGATATGTATATTGTGGTCGTTTAAATGATTCATTACGTACAAAATGGCCACGAATTGTGGAACATAGCTCCTGGTTTCACGCGGCAGATATTTGTAGACCTCCCAGAAACTTTTCTTATAGCCTGATTTGCGAATTGCTCGACGTACTTTACCAGGTCCGGCATTGTAAGAAGCCAAAGCCAATTCCCAGTCGCCGAAAATTTTATACAGACTTTTCAGGTACAAACAAGCAGCTTCAGTAGCTTGGTAAGGATCCATGCGCTCGTCAATATAATAGTCCTGATGAAGCTTAAATAATCTTCCGGTACTAGGCATAAACTGCCATAATCCTACGGCTCCCGCTCTGGATCTAGCCGTGGTATTTAGGCCGGATTCAATAATTGACAAGTATTTTATTTCGTCGGGTAGACCGTGCTTTTCCAGGTAGTATTCGAAAATAGGGAAATACAGGTTCTTACGTTGGATCATAAGTTTGGTGTATTCCCGATCCCTGACCGTGAAATAGTCAATAAATGATTTAACTATCTTGTTGTAATTAAGGGGAACATCAGAATTGAGGCAAGCCAACCGGTCCTCAACCTCTTCGAAAGAAAAGTCTGGAACATATTCATATGAAAGCAGCACTTCTTTGGTGGAGTCACCCGGCCATATATCACGAGCCTTTTCAGCCACTAGTCCGGCACCTGCCAACCACATCAATATCGTTACAAACATCAACCGCTTCATCTTTATTACAACTAGTTATAGGAGGGATTTAGTATATTTTGTGCAAAAGCCATCAGGCCTTGTTCATTGAAATCGTCCGCCATGATCTGAAAACCGATGGGCAAACCGTCCTGATCGTTTCCATTGGGTATGGAGATGGCAGGAATGCCCGAAACGGATGCCTGAACGGTAAAGAGATCGGCCAGGTACATTTCCAATGGGTTGTCCTTAAAACTCCCCAATTCAAATGCAGTAGTGGGAGTGGTAGGCAGCACAATAAAGTCATATTCTGAGAATAACTCCCGGGTTTTATCTTTTATCAATTTTCGTACTTTCTGAGCCTTAGTGTAATATGCATCATAGTAACTGGCGCTTAGTACGAAAGTACCCAGCATAATTCTTTTTTGCACTTCTTTGCCAAATCCACTGGAGCGACTCTGCTTATAAAAAGAAGTTAAATCTCCGTTGTGATCGCTGCGAGAGCCGTACTTTACTCCGTCGTAACGAGAGAGATTTGAGCTGGCCTCTGCGGTAGTAAGAATATAGTAGGTAGGCAGAACGTAGTCCAGTAAGGGGAAGTCTACCGGTTCTACCTGGTGTCCCATTTGCTTCAAATGCTCTAATCGCTCTAGGGTTTGATGTTTGACATCGTCCTGAAGGATCTCGTTGTCCAATGTATCTTTAATATAGCCCACCCGGTAAGTTCTGGAATCACCTGGTTGGTGGTAGTAGTGGGGTACCGGGGTTTTAGAGACTGTGCTGTCGTATTGATCGGCCCCTGCTATCACTTCCAGCAATAAAGCGTTATCGTAAATGTTGGTAGTAAGTATACCGATAGTATCAAAGGAGGAGGCATACGCAATGAGTCCGTGGCGGGATATCCTGGAGTATGTGGGTTTTAACCCGATAACTCCGGTAAAGGCGGCTGGTTGTCTCACAGAGCCTCCGGTATCGGATCCCAGGGCAGCATGACACATACCGCATTGCACTGCCACTGCACTTCCGCCGGAGGAACCTCCGGGAACCCTTTGTGGATCGATGCCGTTTTTTACAGGCCCCAATGCCGAATTCTCATTGGACGATCCCATGCCGAATTCATCACAGTTATTACGACCGATAATAATGGCGTCTTCGTCCAGGATCTTTTGAACGGCAGTACCGGAAAATTGAGATTGGAATCCCTCTAATATGTGGCTGGACGCCTGTAGTGGGTGGTCTTGGTAGCAAAGGACGTCCTTAAGTCCTACTACCATTCCGGCTAGCCGGCCGGCCTGCCCTTGGGCAATTTTAACGTCAATTTGTTGTGCTTGTGCTAAGGCTTCCTCTTTATAGACTTGGAGGAAAGCGTTGAGATGTTGGTGTTTCTGAATATTGTCAAGGCACGAAGTAACTACCTGAGTGCATGAAGTTGCTCCAGTCCTTATCGCTTCTTGAATTTCCCTCAAAGAGGTCAATGTCTCCAATCCTATTAATTTTTGTCTTCACTGATGGATTTGGAGCCTTCTTCAATTTCATCTTTGATCTCCTTGGTGGCATCTTTGAATTCCCGAATGCCTTTACCCAGTCCGCGGGCTAATTCAGGTATTTTCTTGGCACCAAATAGCAATAAAATGGCAAAGATGATCACGAATATTTCGGGTCCTCCCAGTGAAAATGCTAACAAAGTTTGCATAGCCTTAGATTAATTGTGTACTTCTAGTTTATAAGTAATTAGTAAAGATATGTATTTAAAGGTGGTAGACAAACTAGCCTAACTACTATTTTGATATTTATCTTACAACGCTGGGAAATCCAGAAAAGTAGAAAAATAACGGTTATTTGGGTTGTAACCAGGCTAGCGGATCGAGCTTATTGAAGCTCTTCCATACTTGAAACTGTACTTCCGAAACTCCATTGGCATCAGTATACACTTCGCCGATAGGATCTTTGGCTTGCACTTTATCGCCGGTTTTTACCACGGCTTTGTTCAAGTTCGCATATACTGTGCGGTAATCGCCGTGTTGGATAATAATGACTACACCGTTCATTCCGGGAACTGAGGCGATTTTGGAGACCTCACCGTCAAATACCGCTCTAACAATTTCGTCTTTCTGCGTTTGAATGTCCACGCCCGGATTTTCGATTTTCACACCTTTCAATACCGGGTGAGGTTGCAATCCAAACTTAGATGAAACAAACCCTTTTGCTACTGGCCAGGACAACCGTTTCTGATTGCCTTGGAAATTTGATGAAAGCAGGGCTCCTTCGGGAGTAAGTCCAAATTTGCCGTCGGCATTTTTGGTAGCTTCCATCTCTTTGCGGATTACCTCAGCTATGAGGCGCTCCAGCTTTTGAATGGCTTGTTTGCGGCGTTTTAGATCTTTCCGCAGATCTTTTTCCTTCAAACTCAGCTGCCTTACCAAATGGTCTTTTTTGAGCTTGGCGGAGCGCAACTGTTGGTTTTGTTCTTGTTGTTGTGCCAGTAGCGCTTCCTGCTCTTGTTTGTTGGATTCAATTACTACCAGTTCTTCGCGTAACTCACCCTGTACTCCCAGTATTTGCCGGGCTTGATTTTCCCTGGAAGTGGTATATTGCTTGAGGTATTTTGCCCGCATTACCAATTCGCTGAAGGAGGAGGAGGAGAACAAGAACGATAAACTGCCGTAGCTGTTTTGAGACTTCTCTGCCTGATAGACCATATTGGCGTATTCCTCCTTGAGCTGATCCAGATCCCCTTCCAGCGATTTGATCATATTATTGCTTTCTTTAATTTCCCCGTTCAGCAGTTGAATATTGGAGCGGTAAACTTGTATCAAGGATTGTTGGCTGCGGATTTGTTGATTAAGTGCTCTCAGTTGGCCCAGACTGGTTTTACGCTGAGAAGCTGTCTGCTGAAGGATGCGTTCGGCTTCCTGGATTTTTGCCAGATTCTCTTTTTTCTCCTGTTCAAGCTGCGACCGCTTGTTTTGGCCAAAAAGGCCTGCAGTGCTCAAAAAGCAGAGCAGTAATATCGCTATTATTCTACTTGCGTTCATATCTGCTGGGTATCTCAAATGGGAACCTCAGCGCTGATGCCAGTTCGGCACGTCCATGCTTAATATTGATTTCCGTACTCTTCAGCTCAGAGCCTTGTTCATAGTTAAAACTGATAAAACTGGTAAATGGTATGGAAAAAGCCGCCAGGGGCTTGTAATTTTCATACTCAAGAGTGAGGCTGTTCTTGGTAGGAAATTCCATCATCTCCACTTTCTGTAATTTCATCAACTCCCTACTGAAATAATTATCTATGGCGTAAGGGCCGTTTTGTTGTTTAACAATATAGAATTGTTTTGAACTGATAATTTCATTGTCATTGTCGGCCTCCACGGGCATGTTGCCCAAGATCATAGATTGGATGAGCTGATAATTGATATCAAAATGAAATTTCTCACTGAGCAGCTTAAAGTCATATACCGTATATTCCCTATGCAGGCGATTCATTAAAACCATTGAATCCTGAGTGATCATGGCCCGGGCCGCCTCAATACCCAATAAAGGAGATATGGACATCCAAATAATACTGTCTTTTTTAATCCGGATGGTAGCGGTCGTACTCAGGTTGTTGTCCGCATCCTTGTACTGTATTTTGGTTTTGGTATTCAGATATTCAAATTCCGGAGTCTGGAATACAAGCTTGTTATTCTCTACGAAATCGGGATCAGTTACCACCACCTTACGGGAGCAGGCAAAAGCAAAAATCAAAAATAAGAATAGCCCTATACGGTTATTCATACAACTTGCGATCAGCTATTTTCTTATCAATCAATTCGGAGGTATCGTCCATGCCTTTAGCTCTGTTCCATTGTTTTACGGCATCTTCAATATCTCCTAATTTAAAAAGTACATCACCGTAATGTTCCACGATGGTACCGCTAGCATCTTCCTGAATTGCTGACTCCAGGAAACGTTTCGCCTCCCGATAATCCCCTAAATTGTACAGTACCCAGGCATGAGTATCTAAAAATGTAGGGTTGTTGGGATTTCGTTTCACCAGTTTAGTGGACATTTTTTTGGCTTTTTCCAATTTGGCCTTCCTCAAGCTTAAAAAGTAGCTATAGTTGTTTAGTACGTGGTCATTGTCGGGATCCAGGGTCAATACATCTTCATAGGCCTGATCCGATTTTTCGTGGTCTTCCAACTGATTGTAGGTGTCTCCTAACAGAGTATTGAAGAGCACTTGTAGATTATTATCGCTACGGGAAAGCTTCTTGCCTTGTTCTAAGGCAAACGCCGCTTCCTCGAAATTATCTAACGAAAGATTGGCAAATCCGCTGTAATAATAAAAGGGCGCTTGGTTGGGGAAAACTTCCAATGCCTGGTCGGAGTGTACCACCAGACTGTCGTATTCCATCAGCTCACCCTCAATCTGCAGCACATTTTGCCAAATGTTAAAGTTACTATCATCAAAACTTAGCGCTTTCTGATAATATCCCAGCGCAGTTCGTTTCATTTCTTCACTGTTATCGCCCCTGCCCAGGTTTAGGTAAAGATCCCCAAACACCGCATGGGCATTCCCATCGTAGGGATGGGCTTCAACTATGCTTTGGGCCAGCATAAGGGCATTTTTTTCCACTGTGGGATTGGGAAGTTGCTTCATATACTCCACCAGCACATTGAGTTTTGGGGTCAACTCCAGGTCTGGATTGCTGAAGGCCACGATCATTTGTTCGATAGATTCATTAACCTTGCCTTGTTTTTTAAAGATCTCCGCTAGTATCAGTCTGGCCCTTGCATGATCCGGATAATCCCGCAGGTAGCTTTCCAGATAAGGGATGGCTTCCGATTCCCGATTATTGGCTAAATATAATTCCGACAGATTAAGCACAAAATCCGCATCTTCGGGGTATAGGTCGACCATTTTTTCACCTTGCGCCAATGCCTCATCCAACTTATTTTGTTTTAGATATATCCGCTGTTTTGCAAAAAATACTTCCTTACTAAACCCAAACCGTTGCT
>JAOTYN010000234.1 GCA_029861825.1 Cyclobacteriaceae bacterium | reverse complement strand
TGCTCTTAGCACCGGCATAGGAACGGATAATATTGATATTGCTATAAACGAACTGGATGCAGCGGTCAACATTGACCTTGATTCCAGAGTACCCAAGGAACAAAAACGCTGCCTAAACCTTATTCGGATAGGTACTTCCGGAGCTTTGCATGGAGATATCCCAGTCGATTCCTCGGTTATTTCCACACACGGACTGGGTTTTGATGGCCTGTTGTACTACTACCGCTATCAATTTTCCGAATCCGAGAAATTGATGAATGAGAAAATTAACGAGCACCTAAATTGGGATGCCCGCTTATCATTGCCATATGTAGTGGAAGCCTCTTCGGAATTATTAAACTTGCTCAGCCCGGATATGATTCCGGGGATCACCGCCACCGCCAGTGGGTTTTACGGCCCACAGGGGCGACAGCTGAACCTGCAACTCGCCAATTCCAGGATTAACGAGTCTCTGCAAAGCTTTCAATTCCAGGGTCATCGGATTACTAATTTTGAGATGGAGACTTCGGCGCTGTTCGGCTTAGGTAAAATATTAGGCCATAAATGCTGTACTTGTTGCGCTATCATTGCCAATAGGGTGGCCAGGAAATACAGCAGTAATCATCACATCGCCATAGATGCACTGATAAAAAAAGTTCTGGACCGGTTGTCAGGGGTCTAGGCGCCGTAAGGGATCCATATGTTCTTGATCTGGGTAGCTTGTCGCAGGAATTCCTCGCCGCAGCCTTGTTTAGAGTCTCTCCAATCTCGGAACTTGCCGTAGTTAACCCAGGTCCTTTTCATGTTTTCTGCTGCTGCATCTTCTACCACTTTACTTCCATCGGAGGTTCCGAAATACCACATCCCGTCCACATCAAAATGACTGGACAATACTTCACTCAGTGCCTGCTGATTTCCCGTAACTATGTTGATGGTGCCGGCTGGAACATCGGATGTGTCCATGACTTGATAGAAATCTGTGGCGCATAATGGGGCCACCTCCGAGGGCACTACTACTACGGTATTCCCCATAGCTATTAAAGGGATCACGGTAGAGATAAATCCCAACAGTGGAAACTCCTGCGGGCACACCAAAGCCATTACACCAATAGCTTCAGGCATGGCCAAAGTTACATTTCGAAAGAGCGTGTTGTGCACCAGACCGTCGTATTTGTCGGCATAGGCAGCATAGGTAAACAATCGGTCTATGCTTAGTTCCACCTCCAATTGGCTTTCCGCTGGGGTCAGCCCATTCATATTAACCAATCGCTGTATGAATTCTTCTTTGCGGGCTTCCAGGTTTTCTGCCAAGTAGTAAATCACCTGAGCGCGGGCATGTCCGCTCATGTTGCGCCATTTAGCGCCGCTGTGGGCAGCTTCTACAGCATTTCGGATATCCTTACGATTTCCGTCACCCACTTCACCGATTTGTACACCACCAGGGTTGAGTACGGGCAAGCTATAACCGCCATCGGGCCGAGCCTGTTTACCACCGATGTACATTTTAGCGGTACGATCGATTTTTAGGGAGCCGTTGGATTTAGCAACTCTGCGGCTAACGGCTCTTTTGACAGGCTTATCGGAGAGTTTTAATTTCGGTTTCAAATATTCATAAAGCCCTTCTTTGCCTCCTTCCCGGCCAAAACCAGATTCACGGTACCCGCCAAATCCGGAGGCGGCATCGAAAACATTCGTGCAATTTATCCATACACTGCCGGCTTTAACCTTTGGAGCTATGTCCAGCGCCAGATTGATGTTTTCTGTCCAAATGCTGGCGGCCAGTCCATAGCGGGTGTTGTTAGCCAGCTTCACAGCCTCCTGATGCGTTCTGAAAGTCATAGCAACCAGCACCGGTCCGAAAATCTCAACTTGAGCAATTGTGGAAGATGGTGAAACATCTGTGAATAGGGAAGGGGGGTAGAAAAAACCATCACTGGGGCATGCCCAGGAGGGCTGCCAAAGCGTACCGCCTTCTTCGACGCCTTTCTTGACCAGGGTCTCTATGGTATTCAATTGCATGGGCGAAACGATGGCTCCAATGTCAACAGACTTGTCCAACGAACTGCCGACCCTCAATTTTTCCATACGGGCCCGGATCTTTTTATACAATTTTTTAGCGACGCTCTCTTGTACCAATAATCTTGAACCCGCACAACAAACCTGGCCTTGATTAAACCAAATGGCGTCTACCACGCCTTCCACCACACTGTCCAGATCCGCATCGTCAAAGACCATAAAGGGCGACTTTCCGCCAAGCTCTAGTGAGACTTTTTTACCGCTACCCGCAATATTGGTGCGAATTATTCTTCCCACCCGGGTAGAACCGGTAAACGCCACTTTATTCACCAATGGATGATCTACCAATAGTGCACCGGTATCTCCGGCACCGGTCACGATGTTTACCACACCTTTGGGAAGACCTGCTTGCTGACAGATTTCTGCGAACAAAAGAGCCGTGAGTGAGGTGAGTTCTGCAGGTTTCAAAACCACCGTGTTACCCATAGCAATAGCCGGGGCAATTTTCCAAGCCAGCATCATGAGAGGGAAGTTCCAGGGAATAATTTGTCCTACTACTCCTACTTCCTGGAAATCAGCTAATTCTTTATCCTGCAATTGAGCCCAGCCCGCGTGATAGTAAAAATGACGGGTCACCAGGGGAATGTCGATATCGCGGGTCTCTCTGATAGTCTTACCATTATCCAGGCTTTCCAGTACGGCAAATAAGCGGCTGTTTTTCTGAAATTGACGAGCTATTGCGTACAGATAACGCGCCCTTTGATGACCGGATAGCCCTGACCAGCCTGGCAAAGCTTTCTTGGCAGCCTTTACCGCATGATCCACGTCTTTTTTACCACCCCAGGCAATTCGCGCCAACCTTTCTTCTGTGGCCGGATTTACAGATTGCAGGTACTTCTTTGAGGAAGGTTTATGCCATTGGCCGCCGATGAATAACTGAAACTTTTTTTGGTGACTTTCGATCCATTGCTCAGCATTCTGAGCACTTTCAGGAGCGGGGCCGTAAGTCATGTTTTCAAAAATGGTTTTAACGTTCATAGCGCTCTTCTACAGTTTATGACATGGGATGTCGATAAGCGGCAGAATAACTGCCTGTAACGAAATGCTCCAGCTGTCTTTCTATATCACCCAATAGGCTGCTGGCGCCAAATCGAAATAGATGAGGACCTAACCACTCATCGCCCAATTCTTCCTTTATCAGGATCAACCACTCCAATGCCTCTTTGGCTTTGCGGATGCCACCGGCAGGTTTGAATCCGACTTTAAATCCAGTTAACTGGTAGTAGTCCCTGATCGCCCGAACCATAGTGATTCCCACGGGCATTACGGCATTAACGGATTCCTTTCCCGTACTGGTTTTAATAAAATCCGCTCCCGCCATCATACACACCTGGCTGGCTTTGGCCACATTAGTCAGAGTGCTTAACTCGCCAGTGGCCAGAATAGTCTTCATATGAGCCTCTCCACAAGCTTCCCTGAAGGCCTGAACTTCATGATAAAGTCCTTTCCAATCTCCATTAAGCACCTTTCCCCGGCTTACCACGATATCGATCTCCCTAGCGCCAGCCCGCACCGATGAGCGGATCTCATTTAGTTTTTGGGCCTGGGTGTTCTGTGCTGCGGGGAATCCTGTGGAAACCGCCGCTATAGGGATGTTGGTTCCTTTTAAAGCCTCTTTAGCAGTGCGAATTAAATTGTGATATACGCAAACTGCACCCACGGTGATGGCCGTGTCACTCATACCCAAGGCCTCCAACAGATCTTGTCGAACCGGCTGCTGGGCTTTGGCGCAAAGTCTGGCGACATTGCTGGCAGTATCATCTCCAGCCAGGGTAGTTAAATCAATGCAGGTGACTGCTTTCAGTAGCCAGGCGGCTTGCCATTCTTTTTTTACCGACCTGCGTTTACCCATGGTGGATGCACGTCTTTCCACCGCACTGCGATTAATACTAATCCCTTCTATTAGGTCCAAATCCAGGAGCATTCCAGGATTCCGCTGCCCATCATGGGACCCTAAAGCCGGTGATTTGGTGCTTGACTTACTTTTTACAGCCATTGTGTGATAATTACTGAAATTTCTTTTTACTTACCAGCAGCAAATAGCGAGTTAGCGGTTAATTTTTAAAATTAAAAATAAACTGACCTAAGAATGTAGTGTCCATTGCCGCTTGTCTAAAGGCAAAAATACGAATTATGAAGAAGACCATTCCAGAAAATAAACGCCAAGAGATAATGGAGAAATTAGCCTTGGCTAATCAGGAGTTCCAAGAGATTTATCCCGGAGAACGACCCGATCGGCAACCTATTCATACAGTTTACGGCGGAGCCAACTTGTTTAAGCACAATTTAGTGGAAAAGATGGGTGAGGTAGCCTTGAACTCGTTTCACACTTATGCGCCTAACTTTGTGGTATTGGCCAATGTGCTACAACTTCCCGGATATACAGAACTACCTGTGGTGGGTGAGGCGGAACAAGTAAAAGAGCAACTGGATGCAATGTCTCCCGCTGATCGTCAGCAGCACACTGGTTGGTTGGCCTACACTGTCTATGAAAAAGTACACCAAAAGTTACAGACAGAACCGGTAGAAGATTTCCGTATCGACTTTGAAGATGGCTTTGGAAACCGGCCTGATCAGGAGGAAGATGAAGTAGCCGAAAATGCTGCCCGGGAGGTTGTGAAAGGCATGGAGATGAACTCGCTGCCCCCGTTCATCGGTATTCGCATAAAACCCTTTACCGAAGATCATAAACAGAGAGGTATGCGCACCTTGGACATTTTCTTGTCTACCCTTGGCAGCTTAACCTCTGGAAAGCTCCCGGATAATTTTGTAGTGATGCTGCCAAAAGTTACCATACCCTCGCAGGTGGAAGCATTGGTGGAGCTTTTCGAGATCCTGGAACAACACATCGGTTTTGCTTCGGGCAGTTTAAAGATGGAGATGATGGTGGAGACCACGCAGGCAGTGATGAACGAGCATGGAAAAAATGGGCTCATGAACCTGGTGAGGGCGGGCCGTGGTAGACTTATTGCTTGTCACTTCGGAACCTATGATTACACCGCGGCTTGCAATATCACTGCTAAGTACCAGGATATGGGTCATCAGGTCTGCGACTTTGCTCACCATATGATCAAAGTGGCCTTGGGAGGCACCGGAATCTGGCTGTCCGATGGAGCCACTAACGTAATGCCCATCGCTCCACATAGAGGAGACGCTTTGACAGATGAGCAGATTGCTGAAAATCAAAAGGTGGTCCACAGTTCCTGGAAACTTGGGTATAACCACACCCGACATTCCCTTTATAAAGGTTTGTATCAAGGCTGGGACCTGCATCCATCACAGCTTCCTATGCGATACACCGCGTTATACACTTTTTTCTTGGAATCCTATGAAGAAGCGGCCTTACGTCTCCGTAATTTTGTACAGGCCTCAGCGCATGCTACCTTAACCGGAGATATATTCGATGATGCCGCTACCGGCCAGGGACTGTTAAACTATTTCATAAAAGCCATTTCCAGCGGAGCTTTAAGCGAGGCAGAAGTACAGGAGTCCACTGGATTATCACTGGATGAAATTCGTTTAAGGTCATTCGCAAAGATTATTCAATCCTGGCAACAGCGGAACAACTAGAGTAATCTTTGAATTGATTCTGTTGTAAGGTCTTGATAATCATCAATAAAACGTATGATATGCGGAAAGTGATTGAACTCTTCTGCGCTATGTGTGGTAGTTATGATTATTGCCGGACTTCCGGCATTTAGGGCGGTTTGAGCACCAATTACACTGTCTTCGATAACCAGACATTCTTGAACGGGCACCTGCAGGTTAAGGGCGCTTTTACGGTATACTTCGGGATGAGGCTTGCCATTGGTAACATTACCGGAGTGTACTATAGATTCAAAGCGATCCCGGATATTAAGATTGTCCAACACCAGATCTACATTCTCGGGTGGTGCTGCCGTGGCTATTGCCAGGGGAATACTTTCATCCTGCAGGGTATTCAGGAAAGACATAAGTCCAGGTATGGGTTGCAACTCATGTACATAGATGTCGCGATATTCCTGCTCTTTTTCCCAGGCAATGCGACGGCGTTGCTCAGGAGTGAAACGATCTCCGAAGATTCTTTCGATGATTTCCTCATTAACCCCGTGGATCTCGTTCATTACCTCCTTGATGGTCATATTGAACCCCAACGAGGCCAGCTTTCTTTGCCAGGCCCGGTGATGCACCATCATATTGTCTACCATGGTGCCGTCCATATCAAAAATGACTCCTTTCATGCTTCAAACACCATTTACAGATTTAACCCAAGTAAGGATAAAGGGGCCATAAAGATATTATCGCCGTCCGTAAAAAAAAAGCCCTGATCTTTATGTGATACAAAGGCACCCCAGCCATAGGGTAAATGGGGAATTTTAGTTGGTTCATCCCATTGAGGGTTGGCGTGGGTCCCTTGATTGTAGCTAATGAAAAAACCTTGCTGCAGAGGATCACCCTCCTGGAATCTAGTGAATATGAGGTATCTCTTTTCATTATCGATGAATGGACTAAATTCTGTAGCGGAAGTATTCAGTGCGACAAGGGGTCTTATATCTGTTAATTGACCACCTTGCAACCGACCGGCTACCAGATCACCATTTTGCTCTGGCATGTAGAAATAGATCTCCTGTTCATTACACCAACTAAAATATCCTCCCTGCCATCCACTTTGCCTGGTCAAATTTACAGGTGTTGACCATTCCCCACTTACTTTTTCTGTGAGTAGTATCTCGGTGGTTTTCGGAGATCTTCGGCTGAAAATAATTTGAACCCACTCATCGTCGTAATCTGCC
>JAOTYN010000233.1 GCA_029861825.1 Cyclobacteriaceae bacterium | reverse complement strand
TCGGCCCTCAGCTGAGCTAAGGAGGCACTAAAATTACTATCATTCCGGCCCGACTCGCTCAGCTGGTGCTGGGCGCAATCCGGGCCCCTCGCTAAAAAGATCCAGTGGATCATTTCTTGACGCTCGGTCCTCAGCTGAGCTAAGGAGGTATTCGAATTATGAAAATTGAACTCAGAATAAAGAACGCTGAAGTTTCCAAATCGAGAATTCATAATTCGTCTTCCGTAATTCGTAACTGATCACGGCGCAGCAAAAATAAAATAGAATGACCTTTCTACCAAAGGAGTGGTGAACTTTATTACTAGCCATCATTGGTTAGATCAAAAGTGTTCACCAGATGTTAACTTAATATTTGTACTTCCCAAATTGTCAGATTCAATTGCTAAAAGGCGATTGTACTTAGCCAACCTTTCAGATTGAGTTATGGATCCCACTTTAATGAAATCACCGGCCCAACCGGTAGCCAGGTCCGACAACCAATGATCTTCCGTTTCACCACTACGAGCGCTTACTACGATCTTCCATCCAGCATCTCTTGCCAGGGAGTATGCCTGTAAGGCTTCGGTCAGAGTACCAATCTGGTTGACTTTCAAAAGTAGACTGTTGGCGGCTTTTTCACTTATGGCTTTTTCAATACGAACTGGATTGGTGCATAGTAAGTCATCTCCTAAAACCAGAGTACCTTCAGGTACTTTATTCATGAATTGGGTCCATCCCTGCCAATCGTTCTCTGCCAAACCGTCTTCAATGCTGATAATTGGAAACTGCTGACTCCAGTCCACCAAAAGTTCAACTAATTGTTCAGAAGAAAGATAAGTCCCATCCATTAAATAAAGACCATCCTGGTAAAAATGTGAGGCCGCTACATCCAGGGTAAGTGCAATGTCTTTACCAGGGGTAAAGCCCGCCTGCCGGATACAATTGACGGCCTCTTGGATCATTTCTTCGGATGAACTAAAAGAGGGGGCCAGTCCACCTTCATCTGCCGTTAGCAGCCGCATTTGGTAATGAGAAGCCATGCGCTGCACAGCGGTGTAATACACCGTATGCATCATTTCCATGGTTTCACCTATAGTGCCAGCCTTTAGCATGACCAACTGTACATCCTGGATAGACGTTTGCTGGCCCCCGTGTTTACCGCCGCTGAAAAGATTGATCATAGGCCGGGGAAGCTTTGGTTCTATCTCTGCTATAGCGCTTAGGTGCTGATAAAGGGGTAGTTTTTTAGTTCTTGCCTGAGCTCTGCAATAAGCCAGCGACACTCCCAGAATGGCATTCGCCCCCAATTTTGATTTGTTGGTGGTGCCATCCAATTCCATCAGAGCTTGATCTAAATCCTGCTGTGAAAGGAACTCTTTGTCAGACAGGTAGTCGTTTATTAGGGTATTGACGTTCTCTACAGCCCGTCTGCATCCTTTACCGTGATAGCGATTATCCTCCAGATCCCTTAACTCCATGGCTTCTGCGGCTCCCGTAGAGGCCCCAGAGGGTACGGAAGCGGTGGCCATGGTACCATCGTTCAAAAGGCACCAAGCTTGTATAGTGGGCTGGCCTCTGCTGTCCAATATTTCCAAAGCGGACACCGATTGGATGGCGTTACTCATATAATTTGCTTTTAATCATGGTAATTAATTCTGGGATATTTTCAGTAGGCTGTTCCATTAATTCCAAAACCATCCTCGATTGGTTTTCCTGCTGTGGTTTCGTTAAGTACTCCAGGGGAGAGCGTCCTGCTACCCTGGCCCATAAGCAACCCAAGGTGTGAAGCACGGAGTATTTTTCCAGATCTTGGGTTAAAAAATCTGGGTGAAGGTATCCTTGATAACTTTCCCAGAAAAGCCTAGCCAATTCCAGAAAATTCTCCCTTAACTCCTTAAAGTGATGGGCTTTACTGATAAAATGGGTGAGGGCAAAACCAACATCGAATGCCGGGTCGCCGTAGTGTATGACCTCATGATCAATAAGGAACAGTTGTTGATCGGCTATCAATACGTTTTTAGGACTGTAGTCACCGTGAACCAAGGCTTGTTTGCGCTTAAGGGTAGCGAGAATAAGCGGTTCCAGAAGCTTTTTGGCTTCAGGGACCTTATTGAGTACAAATCTATAGTAGGGTTCCAGTCTTAAAGATTCAAAAAACGAGGTATCCTTGAACTCCTCCTTTATTTCGGGATAGAGGGTAGACGCGTTATGGATTTTAGCCAGTAACCGGCCAAACACTATGGCATGGGCAGGGACTAGTTCACCTCCCATTAGGTCCGCTTTCCAATTCGTATGCGGCATTCTCACCGCTGCCATTATTAAAATATGATGTTCCTGGCTTTCGTGAAGGAAATCCGGCACATTTTCTGGAATGATCCTTTTAAGCCATCGCAGCCCCAGGGCTTCTCTGTGTATGCGTTCCGGTGAACTAAACCAATCGCTTTTAACCCTTAGCTTTGGTAATGCTTGTTTTACCACCATTTTATTCCCCGAAGAAGGTGCTATTAGAATGGTCCGATTGGAAACTCCACCCTCCAACTTGATTATTTGAGGAATGTCCTTCTGGGGCAACAATCCCTTTTCTTTCAGGTAATATATTATTTCAGATGGATGCTCAATGTTCATCAATACCAGGGCGACCGAACGATCATTTAATATTTCTTGACTAGCTACGAATTGTAAAGGTAAAATAAGGTGATAATAGGATAAATTTCACCGTTAATCATTTTTGATTATCCTTTTATATTGTAAAACTTGCTGCGGTATTCCATAAATTCCTAAAATTTACCTACAGTAAAAAAGCTAATCTTAGTTAAGGCTGTAATCTAATCCACCTAATTGTGACGCTAGTTTGCAAACTGTTGATTAATTCCGAAAAAAGTAATTGTAAAACATGTCAATAATTTCAAGAAGCGCAGTGGCCCTGGGGGATGGCACTTTCGTCATTGATGAAGTGACCCTGGCGTCCCCGAAATCAGACGAAGTTATAGTAAAGATCAAAGCCGCCGGGCTATGTCATACAGATTACGACTCGTTATCCTGGGGCAAGCCTATGGTCATGGGACATGAAGGAGCTGGGGTGGTGGAGGCCGTGGGTCCAGGGGTTACAGAAATTGGCAGCGGAGATCAGGTCATACTAAACTGGGCCACCCCCTGTATGAACTGCTTTCAATGTAAGCAAGGTAATCAACACATTTGCGAGAACAACTCACCAGTAGTAGCCGGAAGCAATGGGCTTACTCCGGGGCATGCAAGTTTTACGGGGACAATATGGAAGGGGGAACCCATTGAGCGTTCTTTCAATATTGGTACCCTTAGTGAGTATGCGCTGGTTAAGCCGTCTGCCTTGGTCAAAGTAGAAGATGAAGACCTGAACTTTTCAGCGGCTAGCATTATAAGTTGTGGGGTAATGACAGGTTACGGATCTGTGGTCAACGCTGCCAAGCTGGTAGCCGGCAGTTCGGCAGTGGTTTTAGGTTGCGGGGGTGTGGGTTTGAATGTGATCCAGGCCGCCAGCATCTCCGGAGCGGCTATGATCGTGGCGGTGGATATTAAGGCAGAAAAGCTTGAGCTAGCTAAACAATTTGGGGCCACCCATACTATTTTAGCCAATAAAAACGACCGTGGATTGGAACAGGCAGCGGAAAAGGTAAGAAAGCTGTGCCACGGTAGGGGTGCGGACTATGCTTTTGAATGTACCGCCGTACCGGCATTGGGTGCTGCCCCTTTGGCCATGATTCGTAATGCCGGGACCGCAGTGCAGGTAAGTGGTATCGAGGAAGAAATTACTATTGATATGAGGTTATTTGAATGGGATAAGATCTATATCAACCCACTTTACGGAAAATGCCGCCCGCAGATTGATTTTCCCGAACTTATGCGTTTATATAAAGGGGGAGCTCTTAAATTAGATGAAATGATCACTCGTGAATATTCACTTGATAATCTTCAGCAAGCTTTTGATGATATGCTTGGGGGTAAAAACGCCAAGGGAGTGGTAATATTCGAATAAGTAGGAAAACCTTAGATATCCGTGAGCAGCTTTAGAACAGTAGAACTATCAGATAGAAACTATGAGAATGCCGGGTTACGCTTCCTGACGGTTAAGTCAGAACACTTAAAGGGACGAGGAGATATCTGTGTTTATGTACCTGAAATAGAGATAGATATAAAAAATATTCCCATATATATACTTTTGCATGGAGTTTATGGCAGTGCCTGGGCGTGGGCCATGAAAGGAGGAGCCCATATAACCGCACATAACTTAATTTCAAATGGAGAGATCAAGCCGGCCATTGTGGCCATGCCTTCCGATGGACTATGGGGAGATGGTTCAGGATATTTGACACATCAGGAAAGAAATTTTGCCCAGTGGATCGTATCGGATGTACCTACTGCAATTATTGAAAATATTTCCGGCGCCAATACGCATTCTCCCTGGTGTATTGGAGGCTTTTCCATGGGTGGGTATGGTGCGTTGGTATTGGGATCTCGATTCCCAAATAAATTTAAAGCTATTTCGGCGCACAGCTCCATCACCAAATTTGAGCAAATGGCCAGTTTCGTGGAAGAACCTCTGGGATCTTTCAAAATTCAAGGACTTGAGAAAGACGTTATTGATTTTGTGAGAAGAAAACCCCATGAATTGCCCCCACTACGATTTGATTGTGGGATCCAAGATGATTTGTTGCAAGCCAATAGGGAGCTACATCGCCAGTTGCAGGAACTTAAGATCGAACATCAATACCATGAATTCAAAGGCGGACACGAATGGCCTTACTGGCAAAAAAACCTGGAGCACACCTTGCGTTTTTTTGATAAGCAGGTTACATCTTGGCTATAGGCTGGAAATTTTATGAACCAAACCTTATCTTGTAAAAACTATTTATAATATCAATTCGTGTTATTCCTGGTGATTTCTAATATTGATGCCCCCGGTACCGCTATACAGCAGTTATGAACAAACACCAAATACTTGCTGAATATGCCAGTTATTTTACCGGGACTCCCTTACTGGTCAACGCACCGGGTAGAATCAACTTGATTGGTGAACATACGGACTACAATCATGGGTTTGTAATGCCTGCTGCTATTGACAAGAGTATGTTTCTAGCCATGAACAAGTCTGGTAAACCGAATACCGTTAAGGTTCGCTCATCCGATTATGACCAGGATGAAACCTTCAACTTAGGCGCCTCATCGCGCCCTTTCAACTCCTGGAGAAGCTATATTCAAGCCATTTTGCAGGAGCTGGAGGCCAGATCTAAGTCCCTATCGGGATTCAACTGTGTTTTCGGCAGCGATATACCGGTGGGGGCGGGCATGTCATCTTCAGCTGCCCTCTGCTGCGGGTTTATAAGCGGCATGAATGGGTTGTTTAATTGGGAGTTATCTAAATTGGAGATTGCGCAAATCGCGCAGGCTGCAGAGCACCGAATAGGCGCCCATGTGGGTTTAATGGATCAGTTTGCGGTGATGCATGGTAAAAAAGATCATGTGATCCAACTGGACTGCCTGGATCATAGCTATGAGTATATTCCTCTGGAGCTTAAAGATCATTCACTGGTTTTGATTAACAGCAATGTAAAGCATGAGTTGGTGGACTCTGAGTATAACGATCGCCGGGTCAGTTGCGAAAAAGCATTGAACCAGCTGCAGCAGCTACGCCCTGAGATCAATACACTTCGGGATGTGAATATGGCCGATCTTCAGAACGCTGACTTTCTTCATCCTACTGATCTGAAAAGGGTGCAATTCGTACTTCATGAGAACCACCGGGTAAAACAAATGTCCAAAGCCTTGAAACAGAGTCGCTTCCAAGAAGCAGGGGAGTTGTTATATCAATCACATTGGGGGTTAAGCCAAGAGTACCAGGTAAGCTGTCCGGAGTTGGATCTGTTGGTTGACTTGACCAAACAGGAGCAGGGGGTGTTGGGTGCTCGCATGATGGGAGGAGGCTTCGGGGGCTGCTCCATTAACTTGGTTCGCCATGATGAACTGGACAATACCATTTTACGAATAATGGAACAGTATGAACAGCAAACCAATATCACGCCGGAATCCTATATGGTTTCAATCGAAGATGGGGTTAAGCTGATCGAAGAATAATGGTGAACACCTTATTGCTGGAGTTTGAATATCTTTTCCATAACTACCCATTTTTCACCTTTACCCGCCCAGGGTAGTAATTGTTGGAATTGACTCATCAACTTCTCCCATTCCTGCACTCTGGGATTATCTGCATCCATACGGGCTTTTCTTAAGAAATCAAAGGTTTCGTCAACTTCCATGATCATAAAAAGTCGGTTACCCGTTAGGTAGATCTCCATATCCAGGATCCCGGCATCTTTGATGCTTTCGGTAATCTCCGGCCAGGTATTTCCCGCAGCATGATACCGTTTATACTCAGCAATCAGCTCTGGGTTATCTTTCAAATCACAGGCTAGACAATACCTTCTCATAGCTGGGGATCTGATTTTAAGACCATCATTCTATACGTCCGGTATCCATAAGCAGCCACCAGCACAAAGCATATTAAAGGCAGCGTAAAGGAGATATTAACCTCGGGAACACCTAATATCCGGACATCTGCGTAGCCGTTGCCCCCAATATCCAGAATCGCTCCTTGCAATACCGGCATTATAGCTCCTCCTACGATAGCCATTACCAAAAATGCCGCCCCATATTTGGCGTCTTCACCGACACCGGTCAAGGAAATGCCGTATATGGTAGGAAACATAACCGACATGCACAAAGAAATACCCACCAATGAATAGAGGCCCCACATACCTTGAATGAAAATGGCTCCCATGGTAAAAGCGATGGCGCCAAATGCAAAGTACATTAATAGCTTACCGGAGTCGAAAAATTTTAACAGGTAGG
>JAOTYN010000430.1 GCA_029861825.1 Cyclobacteriaceae bacterium | reverse complement strand
CGTATGGATCAATAAGCGAGAATCTTCATTGGCAACCACATAATGGTTCTGGTCGAAATTATCCACAACGGTTAGGAACTCTGGTTTTGCTTGCCGTAAGTCCATTATGATCAGTTCATTCCCGGAAGTGCTTTCCGCTGCGGTGATCACCAAATAGTTTTCGTCCTCCGTAGTATATGCTCCAATATAACGTCGGGGTTGTTTGTCCCCCCCGTAGACCAGCTTATCCTCACTTTGGGGAGAGCCCAGTTGATGGTAAAACAACTTATGCCTTTGAGTTTTCCCAGAAAGTACACTGCCGTCCTTGGGCTTATCATAACTGCTGTAGTAGAACCCTTCGTTTCCCTTCCAGGCAATACCGCTAAACTTGATGTCGATAAGGGTATCTCCCACAATTTCCTGATCGGCGGTTTTCATAACAACAGCTTTCCTCCAATCTGAGCCCCCCTCCGAAATCATAAAGGCCAACATTGAGCCGTCCGTAGTAAAACTGGTTTGTGCCATGGAGACGGTTCCGTCATCCGAAAAATTATTGGGGTCCAGAAAAACCTCTTCTTCCCCCTCTTCCGATCTGCGAAACAGCACGTTTTGATTTTGTAAACCATTGTTCCGGTAGTAATAATAAAAATCACCGTGTTTGGTGGGAGCATAAATTTTCTCATAGTCCCATAACTCTTCTAACCGGGACTTGATCTTTTCACGGAAAGGTATTCGCTCCAGATAGTCGAACGTTACTTCGTTTTGAGCGGTCACCCATGAAGCGGTTTCCTGAGAGTTGTCGTCCTCCAGCCAACGATAGGGGTCTGGCACCGGATGTCCAAAATATTCGTCGACGGTATCTACCTTGGCCGTCTCCGGATACACCAAAGCTGTTTTGGTTTCAAGCTCCGCAGTATTGCATCCAGCAAATATTACTAGGCTGATCATTAGGAATGAGTAGAATAAACGGTTCATGGGATATGATGTTTTTTATTTGTTTGTTATTTGTTCAAAGCCGGTATAGGGTACCAATACAGGAGGTAGTTTAATCCCCTTAGGGGTCTGATTGTTTTCAAGTAGTGCGGCTACAATTCTGGGCAAGGCCAGCGCACTCCCATTCAAGGTATGCAGTAATACGGATTTACCGTCTTTCTTATAGCGTAGTTTTAACCTGTTTGATTGGTAGGTTTCGAAATTGCTAACGGAACTTACTTCCAACCACTTCTGCTGTGCTCCTGCGAAAACTTCAAAATCAAACGTTTGAGCAGAGGTAAATCCAAGGTCCCCTCCGCATAGATTAAGAATGCGATAGGGTAGTTCCAGTTTTTGCAACAAGGCCTTCACATGGTCGCACATTTCCTGTAGGGCCACATATGAGTTCTCAGGGGTTTGGATCTGCACAATCTCCACCTTATCGAATTGATGTAAGCGGTTCAAACCACGGACGTCTGCACCCCAGCTGCCCGCCTCTCTGCGAAAACAGGGAGTATAACCCACCATTTTCACGGGAAGGTCCTGTGCGCGCAACATACTATCGCGATATATGTTGGTAATAGGCACTTCAGCTGTTGGAATCAGATAGAAGTTTGAGTCAACAATACCGTACATTTGCCCTTCCTTATCCGGCAACTGACCGGTAGCCAGCCCTGAATCTTCGTTAATTACAATGGGCGGTTGAATCTCATGGTAGCCGGCCTGTTCCGCTTCATCCAAGAAGAAACTAATTAATGCTCTTTGCAGTTTAGCACCGGCACCTTTATAGATAGGAAAACCGGCCCCGGTAATCTTGCTGCCCAGGTCAAAATCAATGATATCATATTTCTTAATGAGGTCCCAATGCGGACTGTTAGCGTTGTCCGTCAATTGAGGCTTAGTACCCCATTCTTCTGTAACTTGGTTGTCAGTTTCTTCGGTACCAGCCGGAACCTGGATATGGGGAATGTTAGGAATATCATACAGCTGGCTTTTTAGCTTACTAATCAAATCCTGAAGCTCATCCTGCAGCCCTTTCGACTGTAGTTTAAGTGTACTGGTTTCCGTTTTGAGTGACTGAGCTTCATCTTTTCGACCTTCTTGCATCAACATGCCGATCTGTTTGGACTTGATATTGCCTTCCTCAAGAGTCTTATCCAATTTAAGCTGAAGGTCTCGTCGTTGTTGATCGGTATCCAATACCTTTTGTAAAAGGGGTTCAGCCTGGGGTATTCCTCTTTTTTGAAGACCGGAAACGGCCGCCTCAAAGTTGCTCCTGATTAGATGAATTTCAAGCATGCTTTTAAATTATTGAGCACAAAATAAATGAATTAAATTCATAATCAGTAATTAATATACCGATATGAAAATAGGGATCTACGCCTTGGAGAAAATATTTTAATTGCTTGTTTATTAACCACCATTAGTATATTATTGCAATATCTTTGCATATCACTCAAGGCTATTCAGCTGTTGAGGTCATATCTAGATTAGTATTTCTGTCTGAAACTTAATCAAAGTTACTTTAAACGTATACCTATCATTTTCTAACCCCAAAGGAATTAATCCTTTTTCTGTTTATGTACAATATTGAAGAATTGAATGTGAGACTTCTTTCGGAATTGAAAGAGATCGCAGAGGAGCTTGGCGTAAAAAACTATAAGAAACTAGCTAAAAAAGATCTTATCTATAAAATTTTAGATCAGCAAGCAATCACTCCCGAAAACGCTATGCCCGAGAAGAAACCGGTGGTTTCAGAAGCCGTGGAAACCCTACCCAACAAGTCGCGCACGCTGCCAAAAAGAGAAAACGTAACTCAAAAGCAGAAGTCAGGTAAAAGTGAAGATCAACTATTCGACTCCTTCAAGGTCAAAATGGAGGCGCCTTCACTGGAAGAAACCGGAGCACCTGCGCCAAAGATGAAAGACAAGCCCAAAAGAGAGGTCAACAAAGATAAGCGCGAGCAAAAAGGAGGTGAGCAAAAAGGTAAAAGAACCAGCAACATCAAGGATTTTGATGGACTCATTGTAAATGAGGGCGTCCTGGAGATCATGCAAGACGGCTACGGATTTTTGCGTTCATCGGACTATAATTATTTAAGCAGCCCGGACGATATCTACGTAAGTCCCTCACAAATTAAGCTGTTTGGCCTTAAAACCGGTGATTCGGTCAAAGGGCAAATAAGACCCCCTAAAGAAGGGGAAAAGTACTTTGCTCTGTTGCGAGTAGAGAACGTGAATGGGAAAACCACTGACGAGATAAGGGACAGAGTACCCTTCGAATACCTGACCCCTTTGTTTCCAGATGAGCGAATCAAATTAAGCACAAAGCCCAACGAGAACTCTACCCGGCTTTTAGATATGTTTGCGCCTATAGGGAAAGGGCAACGTGGTATGATCGTGGCGCAGCCGAAAACTGGTAAAACGGTGCTGCTTAAGCAAATTGCCAATGCCATTTCAAAAAACCACCCGGAGTGTTACCTGATCATTCTGCTGATCGATGAGAGACCGGAAGAAGTAACTGACATGGCCCGCAGTGTTAAGGCTGAGGTCATTTCATCTACATTCGATGAGCAGGCCGAACGCCATGTAAAAGTATCGAACCTTATATTGGAGAAGGCTAAACGCATGGTAGAGTGTGGTCATGATGTGGTTATTCTACTGGATTCCATTACTCGACTTGCCCGAGCGTACAATACAGTAGTCCCGTCTAGCGGTAAGATCCTT
>JAOTYN010000488.1 GCA_029861825.1 Cyclobacteriaceae bacterium | reverse complement strand
TGTGGATGCTAACGCCCTTCATAAACCTAAGAGATTCTTTGGAGCGGCTCGAAATGTTGAAAACGGTGGATCACTTACCATCATTGCCACCGCTCTTATCGAGACCGGATCCAAAATGGATGAGGTTATTTTTGAAGAGTTTAAAGGTACAGGTAATATGGAACTGCAACTTGATCGAAAGCTGTCCAACAAGCGGATATACCCAGCTATCGATGTTCCGGCTTCCGGTACTCGAAGAGAAGACTTATTGCTTGATAAAGGGACCCTATCCAGAGTGTGGATCCTACGCAGATTCATGGCCGATATGAACTCCAATGAAGCCATTGAGTTCCTGCTGGACAAAATGAAAGGGACTGAAAGCAATGAGGAGTTTCTAACCTCTATGAACGACTAGTTTCCTTCAACATAGTCTTGAAGGTACAGGAAGTGTGGGCCTAAAGCCCCATCTTTGGCAATGGTGGCCCTGGTGATTACCTGCTGAGCGTCCTCTGCAATCAAATGCGGCAGTACGAATTGTACAAAATCTTCACCAAAATCCTTGCTGGCATCACGTGGCAACTCACAGGGTAAATTATCCACAGCCATTACGGTAAGATTTGCTTCATCGCTCAGCGCCATTTCTATTTTATCTTCGGACGGGTTATAATCGTATAGTGGATCGTCAACCGTAGAAGGTTTTTTAGTAGCAGGTATGGAGCCCTCGATGTCGCAGGTGATGTCCGCAATAATCTTTATCTCAAAATCGGTTTTGAGTATGTCTTCCCTGCTAAACAGCACCGGAGCACGTGGATCCCAAAAGGCACCGGCTATCAGAATATCGGCGTGCTGTGCATAACTACCAAAAGTTGACTGGTAATGTTCCGGCATTTCGAAAAACTCTTTTCTACTAAAGGGTGCTCCGTGAATGTTTTGGTGGTAATCACGGCTGTTCAGCTGTGTGAATACCGGTCCATCGAAAAACTTACCTGTAAAGTGGGCCGGGCTTACGTGACGGATACCCATCCCATTCATTACTTCCATGGCACCCCTAGCTACCCTTCCTCCTCCGGTGATGGCAATTTTTATGGGAGGCAATATCACTTTGTCATACTCCTTGGATAGATCCTGCAAATCAAAACACTGAAAGGCCCTGCGCAGTTCGAAAAGATTATACCTTCTGCCGTAAGCCCATATGCTGTTGTAGGCCCCCACAATGCCCGCGTATCTTCCAAAAGCCAAAAGTCTGTGGCCTTCGGTACTTGTTAGGCACTCGTAATCTACCAAGGTGATATTCAGGTCCAGTATGGCTTTCAGTAAATCCCGGTTGTATGCTTGTTGTTTTATGGTGTGGGAAAAAAAGAAGTAACACTTTTCCGGGATCAGTTCCTCCATGGGAACTTCCTTTATTCCCAGCATTACATCGCAGTCCGTTATATCATTTACCACCTCCACACCGGCATCCCGGTATTCCTGATCGCTGTAGGCCCGGATGTCGCTGGACTGGCATACAATCTCCACTCCTGGAATTGATCTGTTTATGTGTTTAGCGGAATACGGTGCTAAAGGAACCCGTCGATCGATAGGGATTTTACCTTCTTGAATTAGCGCGATACGCAATTTCCTCATACGCTTATCAAGATTCTAGAAACTCCCCTAGCAGAGAGCCACCTTCCTTTTTACGATTAGGGCCCGCCGGGGAGATAGCCTGTATTAACTTTCTAATAGGCATAGATTGAAGCCACACTTTTCCGGCGCCTTGTAAGGTAGCGAGGAATATACCCTCCCCACCGAATATCATGGACTTCAGGCCACCTGCGCGTTGTATATCGTATTGCACTTGAGGTTCGAAGGCCACAATACAACTGGTATCTACTCTGAGCATTTCATTGTTCAGGGTTCTTTCTATAACCGTGCCGCCAGCATGTACGAAGGCTAGTCCATCTCCTTTCAATTTCTGCAAAATAAACCCTTCGCCTCCAAACAATCCGCTGCCCAGTCTCTTATTGAAAGTGACGCTGATATTAGTACCTAAAGCCGCACAGAGAAAGCCATCGCGCTGGACTATGATCTCCTGATTGTTGCAGGACATAAGATCTATGGGAATCACGGTTCCCGGATAAGGTGCTGAGAAAGCTACTCTGGCTTTTCCGGCACCAGAATTTGTAAAATGGGTCATGAAAACGGACTCTCCAGTTAGCAAACGAGAACCTGCAGAAAGTATTTTACCCAAAAAATCCTGATTAGGAATAGAACCATCCCCCATTTTCGTTTCAAAAGTGATGTCCTGGTCCATATAACACATCGTGCCTGCTTCGGCTATAACTGTTTCCTGGGGATCCAGTTCTACCTCCACAATTTGAATACTTTCTCCTATTATTCTATAGTCTACCGCGTGGGATTTCATAGTCATTTCTTTTTATTGGAATCCTCCTTATCAGGAGGAGATTTCTTAGGGCCCGGTAAGTCTTTACGATCCCGAAGCTTCTTATCATCGACCGTCCTATTAAGGAATTCGTTGATTTTATCAATATCGAAGTTTGTTTTGATTTCACCAAAGGTATCAATCTCTATATCAAATCCTTCCAGTTCTTCATTGACCTTGGGTTTTGCTTTAGATTTAGAATCCTTTTTCTCACGTTTCTTGGCCATCATTTTTAATTTATATGTGCTAATTTTTCAACCGCCCAGCTGATACGATCTCCCGTTTCATCTTTACCTAATATTTCCATGATTTTCATCAGGTCCGGGCCACGTCCTTCTCCAGTCAATGCCAGGCGCAAGGACGGCATTACCTTCCCAAATCCCCAGGAAACTGCCTCCAATTGTTCCTTAAGTAATTGATGAAGGTGGTCACTATCGAATACTTTCAGCGTATCCAGGGCCTTCTGATAGTTTTGCAAGAACTCAGCAGCCTCCGGATTCCATTTTTTTTGTGCCAGCGCCATATCATACTGAGCCGGAGCTTCAAACAAGATCTTTCCTTGTTGCCAAAGGTCATCGGCAAAGGTGATCCTCTCTGCTAAGAGATTTACCACCGCCTTTAATTTTTCGTCATTGGCATCGTGGCCATGGTCTTTCAACTTCTCTCTAAGGTGATTTTCTAATTCGGAGACCGGTAGTTCCCGAATGTATTGCTGATTGAACCATTGTGCTTTAGAAATATCAAATTTCGCGCCTGATTTAACTATGCGGTCCAAAGAGAAGGCCTCTATTAAT
>JAOTYN010000232.1 GCA_029861825.1 Cyclobacteriaceae bacterium | reverse complement strand
ACATCACAACCCCATTAAAGCTTTAGAGTATAGTAAAGAAGCTCTAATTATAGCTGAATCTATCGAGTATGATAGAGGGATAGCCTATGCCCTGAACAACCTGGGGGTAATTCAAAACAACATAGGCAATCTGGACAAGGCCCTGGATTTTTTCTTCCAATCCTGGCGCATACATCAGGCCATTCAAAATAATGATGGACTGGCTGTTACCCTAAACAATATCGGCACCATCTATTCTGCCAAAAGAAACTACAATAAGGCCCTGGGTTATTTCGTGCGGGCACATGGTATCGTACTATCCTTACAAGACACCAGTAAGATCATCGGTTCCCTAAACAACATCGGCAATGTGCACTTAGCCAGAAATGAAGATCAGCAAGCCCTGGAGTATTATCGAGAGTCCTTATCCCTTTATAATCAGTTGTCCGATCGTTACCAGGCTTTTGATCCCCATACCAATATTGGCAACATTTTTTTCAGGGACGCCACATACGATAGCGCCCTGTACTATTATCAGCAATCTCTTTCTATTGAGGTGGCCAATGAGAATTTGGCCGGACAAGCTCAGGCATTGAACAACATGGGAGTTACCTACGATCATTTAAAACAGTACGACCGAGCGGTTAACCATCATGTGGATGCTCTGGAGATTGCCCAGGCACTAAACTCCAAGCCGCTAATAATGCGGATCTATAAAACCTTAAGCGACACTTACTTCAATAAAAAGGAATGGTTACTGGCTAAAGACTATTTGCTGTTACATGGCATGGTTAAGGACAGTATTTACAATGAGGAAAGCAATCGCCGTATAGGGGAACTGGAACGCTCCTATGAACTGGAACAACGTGAGCGCGAAATTGAACTATTAAAGAAAGAAAGTGAGATCCAGCAACTGCAACTAAAAAACAACCGCAACAGTATTTTGGCCATCGTATTTGGCGCTGCCGTACTGTTCATTTTGGCCATTTTTTACTATTTGAAAAACCAAAGCAGTCAAAAGACCCGGGCGCTGCTAGCCAGCAAAAACCAGGAAATTACCGAAAGTATTCATTACGCGAAAAGCGTGCAAGCTGCTATTCTAGACCAGGAATCCATTGCCAAGAGCTTCCCGGAATCATTTATTTTCTATCGCCCCAAAGACATCGTAAGTGGAGATTTCTATTGGCACAGTAAATTGAACGGTTCCGACATCCTGGCCACCGTGGATTGTACCGGACATGGTGTGGCAGGAGCGTTTATGACGGTGATCGGCAATTCGCTATTGAACCAAATCGTGGTGGAAGACCATGAACTAAACCCAGCGCGCATTCTGGAGCAGCTGGACATTAAATTACGCCAAACCCTGAAAGACAAACAGGTGGATATTAGCAAACATGGAATGGACATAGCCATCTGCCGAATAGACAAGTCAGAGAAAAAATTAACTTTCGCGGGCGCCCGCAGTGATCTTTATACCATCCGCGACGGCGCTCTACAAGAAATAAAGGGAGATCGCCACACTATTGGAGAAAATCTAAATGATGAGCACAAGGCCTTTCAACAACAGGAATTGAGCTACCAGGATGAGGATTTGTTCTATTTGACATCCGACGGTTTTGCTGACCAGTTTGGCGAACAGCCTAATAAGAAATTCATGAAAAAGAAATTCAAACAACTATTGGCTTCTATTCACGATTCACCGTTGCCTCAACAGGAAGCGCTGCTGGATCGTGCTCTGGAAGACTGGCAGGGTAAAGTCGAACAAACCGACGATATCCTGGTTCTTGGCATTAAATGTAGTCCTCAGTAATTGCTGGGAAGATCGTAGTAATTAATAAACTCCCCCTCGCCCTTTATTAAGTCACTCCAGGATTGGATTTGGAAATTGATCTGGACTACGGAAGCCGGGCTCATACCGTTGACCTCCTGATTACATAAATAATCGGCTACATAGGTGATAGCAGGATTGTGTCCTATCACCAACAGGGTTTCCAAGGTATCATTTTGGCGGGATAAGAAATCATAGAACCCCCGCACGCTCACGTCATAGAGGTTCTCTTCGGTCATAACATTTTCTATGGGATATTCTAATTGCGAGGCCACCAACTCCGCCGTTAACAAAGCCCGCTGTGCATTGCTGCTTATAATAGCCTGCGGTGTTACTCCCTCATCTTTCAAATATTTACCCACCAAAGAGGCGTTTTTCATACCCTCAGAAGTTAACTTCCGATCGATGTCCTTGCCGGTTTCACTGGAATTTTCACTGTTAGCGTGCCGGATGAGAATTAGTTTTTTCATATCAAATTACTACACAATATCAGGGTTTAACCCCTAAAGTTTAAAAGTACCTATTTACGATGATAAATTCTGCCTACTTGTTTTTTTTGGAAAAATTTAATGATATTTGGCTTTTTGCACATTTTGAAATCACCTGATAATGGCCAAAAATCTGGTAATTGTTGAGTCACCAGCTAAAGCTAAAACTATAGAAAAATATCTCGGAGACGACTTCACCGTAGCCTCAAGTTATGGACATGTGCGCGATCTTCCCAAAGGCGATAATGCCATTGATAAAGAGAATAATTTTAAACCAACATATGAGATAAGCAAGGATAAATTAAGCATAATCAAGACTTTAAAATCACTTGTTAAAAAAGCCGAACTTATCTATCTCGCTAGTGATGACGACCGTGAGGGCGAAGCGATTTCCTGGCATTTAAAGGAGGCCCTGGATCTTGATGATGCCAGTACCCGTCGTATTGTTTTTCGTGAAATCACCAAGAATGCCATCCTTAATGCCATTCAAAATCCCCGGGGTATCGACCTTGATTTGGTGAATGCCCAACAGGCCAGAAGGGTGCTGGACCGACTAGTGGGGTTCGAACTTAGTCCCATTTTATGGAAAAAAATTAAGACCGGATTATCGGCTGGACGAGTTCAATCCGTAGCAGTACGCTTGGTGGTAGAGCGCGAAAGAGATATTGAAAAATTCACCCCAAAGGTCAGCTACAAGGTGGTGGCCGAATTCGATCTGGATAATGGAAAAGTGCTGCAAGCGGAATTGGGAAAAAAATTCAATAGCGAGGAAGAAGCTGCAGCTTTTCTGGATCTTTGTATTGGTGCGGAATTCTCTATCCAAAACTTAGAAACCAAACCCAGTAAACGGTCACCGGCACCCCCTTTTACTACTTCCACCTTGCAACAGGAGGCCAGTCGCAAACTGGGATTTTCAGTTGCTCAAACCATGACCCTTGCCCAAAGACTGTATGAGAGCGGCCATATCTCTTACATGAGGACAGACAGCGTCAATTTGAGTCAGGAGGCCATCAAGGGAGCCAGCAATCAAATTGTGGGTAATTACGGACAGGAATATCTGCAAAACCGGGTGTTTAAAACCAAATCGCAATCCGCTCAAGAAGCTCATGAAGCCATTAGACCCACTGACTTTACTGCCAGCACCCGGGGAAGTGATCGCAATGAGCAACGACTTTACGAACTGATCTGGAAACGGGCTATCGCTTCACAAATGGCCGACGCTCAACTTGAAAAGACCATTGCCACTATCGATATCTCCACCTCCGACCAAAACCTAACTGCTCAAGGCGAGGTGGTCAAATTCGACGGTTTCCTTAAGGTATATATGGAATCCACTGATGAGGACGAAGAGAACGGTGAAGGTAAGGGTATGCTGCCCCCTCTGTCAATTGGTCAGTCGCTTAACTTGAAATTAATGCGCTCGCGCCAGGGATTTTCTCGCCCTTCTGCCCGTTACACGGAAGCCAGTCTGGTTAAAAAACTGGAAGAGATGGGTATCGGCCGACCCTCCACCTATGCCCCTACCATATCTACTATACAGAAAAGAGATTATGTGGTGAAGGAAAATCGCGAAGGAAGAGAACGTGAATACATTAGTTTGGTGCTTGAAGATTCACAGGTGAAAAGGTCAATGAAAACGGAAGTAACCGGGACTGAAAAAAATAAGCTCTTTCCTACCAATACTGCCATGATCGTGAACGACTTCCTGGTAGAACATTTCGAGAACATTGTCGATTATTCCTTTACGGCCAGGGTAGAGAAGCAATTCGATGAAATTGCCCGTGGCGGTAAGGAATGGGATCAAATGATAGAAAATTTTTACGGGGACTTTCACCCTATGATTGAGAAAACCGAGTCCTTGGAACGGTCGGATGTGGGAAGTTCCAGGCAACTGGGAACCGAACCCCAGACTGGAAAACCGGTGGTAGCTAAATTAGGTAAATTTGGCGCCTATGTACAGATCGGTGAAAACCCCAGCGATGAAGAGGAAAGGGAAAAGCCCAAGTACGCCAGTCTTCGACAAGGTCAGTTGATAGAAAGCATCACCCTGGAAGAGGCCCTGGAATTGTTTAAACTCCCCCGGGAGGTAGGAACGTTTGAGGAGGAGGTGATGATTGCTGCCATTGGTAAATTCGGTCCTTATGTGAAGCACCAAAATAAGTTTGTCAGTATTCCTAAAGATGAGGATCCTTTGTCCATTACAGAGGCTCGCGCCATAGAGTTGATCAAGGAGAAAAGACAACTGGATGCAGAAAGATACATCAAGACCTTCCCTGAAAATGAGGACATTATGGTATTGAACGGCCGCTATGGTCCCTACATAAAAGCTGGTAAAAAGAACGTCAAGATCCCCAAAGACAAAGTTCCTGAGGAACTTACCCTGGAAGAATGTCTGGAACTAGCCGAAAAAGCCCCGGAAAGGAAAGGTCGGGGCCGAAGAAAATAAACTCGCATGAGCCGCCGCAAGCTTGTCGTCCTATCTGGTGCCGGCATCAGCGCTGAAAGTGGCATTCCCACATTTAGAGATGCTGATGGCTTATGGGAAGGGCACGATGTGATGGAGGTCGCTTCCCCCCAAGGATGGCAACGCAATCCTCAACTGGTACTGGATTTCTACAATCAACGCAGAAAGGTGGCCCGTAAGGTGGAACCCAATCGGGGCCACAGCATTCTGGCCGAACTGGAAGAGGAATTTGAGGTGGTCATCATCACTCAAAATGTAGATGATCTGCATGAAAAAGCCGGTTCTTCACAAGTAATTCATCTGCACGGTGAATTGTTCAAGTCCCGTAGTACCGTCGATCCCTCTCTGATTTACGATGTTGAGGGTTGGGAACTAAACTGGGGCGACACTTGCGAAAAAGGATCACAGCTGCGTCCACACATCGTGTGGTTTGGTGAAATGGTGCCCATGATGGAAGTAGCTGCCGTACATGCCCAACAGGCGGATATTTTCATTGTAGTGGGTACTTCGCTGGTGGTTTATCCGGCGGCGGGCCTGCTAGACTATGTTTCCTCCTCTGTACCCAAATACATTGTTGATCCGAATATGCCTTCGGTCCAATCCAGACCCAACCTTCATCTTATTGAAAAGATCGGCAGTGAAGGATTGCAGGAGGTGCTGGAAAGGCTTTTTTAAGTTACCAGGGTCGACAGTGCAGCTGAGCCTTTTTGATAAACAGTCTGCCGGGTACATTGTTAGTGAATAACTGACCGGTGCCCAGACCTTGATGGCCTTTATAGGGCATAGACGCTGTAAACTGAGCAATGGCATTAAGACCCACATTTGACTCCAAGGCTGATGTGATCCACCAACCTATCCCCATAGACTCCGCTAAATCGATCCATTCCCGGGTTGATGAAATGCCCCCCAGCAACGTGGGTTTCAACACAATATATTGGGGACGCAGAACATCCAACAACTCTTTTTTCAGATCATATTCCTGAATCCCGATAAGCTCCTCATCAAGAGCTATGGGCACTGAAGACTGTCTACAGAGTTTACTCAGGGCATCTAATTGATTCGGGGCCAACGGTTGCTCAATAGAATGCAGGTTGTAACGGGACAATTGAGTTAATTTTGTAGTGACCTCCTCATGATCAAAGGCGCCGTTGGCATCCACTCTCAACACCAGGTCGGGGGGTGCCTGGCTCCGAATGTAATCCAATACCATGCATTCTTGTTCAAAATCCAAGGCTCCGATCTTCATTTTCAAGCATTCATAACCCTGTTGCAGTTTGTGATCGATCTGTTGCTTCATAAAATCAATTGTTCCCATCCAGATCAACCCATTTATGGGAATAGTGGCCCGCCCCTGGGTAAACTCACTAGGAAAAATCATTTGCTGGCCACCGTTTAACAAATCCAACAAGGCCACCTCCAAAGCAAAGCGGATGGCGGGAGCCTGGGGATCGATCTTGCCAACCATACTATTAACTTCTTGTAAACTGTTGGGAGCGCTGTACTTCGAGATGGCATCACAAGTCTGATATAGCCATGAATGAAAATCAGGGTGGTCATCGATACTGAGGCCTTTTAAGGGCCCGGCCTCCCCTATCCCCTGAAGGTTATTGGCGGTATTGCGGATTTTCAGCAAATAAGTAATCTTTTCATGCAATACACCGCGGCTGGTACCGGCGTCGAACTTGAAGTGCAATGTACAGGGCTCTATGACAGCAGTTAGGGGCATACAAACACGGACTATTACTAAGACAGACCCTCAATCAAACAACTATATAACCGGTCCAGGTGCTCTTCACGATTATATATGTGCGGAGCAACACGAATGGCATCGCCCCTGTAGCTGATAAACACTTTTGATTCTTCTAGCCTTGATTGCAAATTATTTGATCGGTAATGCTCCGGAAAACGGATTCCGAATATGTTGTGGGCCCGGTATTGAGAATCCTCTATGAGAAATCCTTGAGACTCTAACTTCTGGAGCACCTTGCCGCTAATGGATTCGCAATAGTCCTGAATACTCTGCACGCCCAAATCCAAAATTTGACCTATTGATTCATTGAGCATGGGAACCAAAAAGAAATTACTTTTCTCCCCCATGTCGTATCGTACTGCATATGGATGATATT
>JAOTYN010000231.1 GCA_029861825.1 Cyclobacteriaceae bacterium | reverse complement strand
GAGTTGCGCACGGCCATCCCCAGGCTCATACTGGCCACGCTACTGGCTTTCGTAATTTCGAAACCTCTGGAACTTAAAATGTTCGAAGAGGAGATCAACGGAGAGCTGGTTCTCATGGAACAGGCTCTGTACAAGAAGCAGGAGGATACTATTAAAGCCCGCTTTGCTCCCAGTATTGCACTGCTGAACCAGGAAATTGAGGGCCTGAAAGAAGAAGTCACGGGGAAAGAAGAGATTCGAGATGAATTGAGAATAATTGCTCAGCAAGAAGCCGACGGCACCGGAGGCAGCATGCGCAGGAATCTGGGGCCCATTTATCGAGTAAAAAAAGAAGATGCTGATAGAGCCGACGCGGAACTTTTGTCCATAAAAGCTCAAAATGATTCCCTGGTTGCCGACAAACAGAGGGATATCGAATATTTACAATTGGCCTATAGTCAGGAAGTAGCGGGTTTGCAGCGGGAGAGATACGACGGATTGGCTGCCCGGCTTCATTCCTTGGGTAATCTGACGGAAAAAAGCCGGCCTATATATCTGGCCAACATTTTTATTATCCTGTTGTTCGTCGCTATAGAAACGGCACCAGTGTTTGTAAAGCTGATCAGCAGCAAGGGGCCCTATGACGATCTGCTTCATACGCATGAGCACGGATTTGATATGTACCGGGTAGAACAAACCACCAAGTTCTCTTATGATACCGGACAGCGGATTTCCAAGCACACAGCTCCAGAGCCGCAAGCCGAATCCAGGTCGGAAGCAGATCCCCTCACTTATATCAGCCGCACCTGACAAACCAAAAAGGTCAATTAATTGTTACCTTGGGGTTATGAAGAAAATTTCCCACGTGATACTGATTTGGGGAGGGGTGATGTGGGCCTTCAATACACAGGCTCAAGATCTGAGCTTGGATGAAATACGACATCAATTCTATATGACCACCTTAGACTACCAACATGCGTTCCCCCTGATCGAGAAACTGCAGACGATTGAAGATCCCACGGCATTGGAGTTGGCTTATATTGGAGCTACCGAAGCCATACTGGCCAAACCAGGTTGGAACGTGTTTAAAAAGGTGGGTCATTTAAGGAATTCGAGGGACTGCTTTAAAGAAGCGGTTGAATTCGATATGAAGGACTTGGAGATTCGTTTTTTGAGACTGGCGGTAGAGCATCATATCCCAAAGTATCTAGGTTACAGCAAGAATATTGAAAAGGACAAATCCATGATTATGGACAACATTGCTTTCTTTAGCAATAAGAATCTGCCTCAAGAGATCGCCGACTACATTATTCGTTTTAGTATGGAGTCCGGACTCTACAGTGAAGAGGAGGTAGAGCAAGTTCGACGGGCCTTCCAATAAAATCAATACCCGTATTTTTCCTGCCAAAGTGCCCGTAATTGTTTACGCAGCTCATTTTCTCGAGGATTATCGCCTGGATCATACAGCATGGTGTTACTGACTTCCTGGGGCAAAAATTCATGCGCTACAAAGTTCCCCGGATGGTCATGTGCATATTGATACCCCTGTGCATATCCCTGTTGGCGCATCAATTGGGTAGGAGCATTGCGAATGCTGAGCGGCACGGGCAGGTCCCCATGATCCCGGACCAATCTTTTGGCTTTCTTGATGGCCAGATAACTGGCGTTACTCTTAGGTGAGCTTGCCAAATAGGTGGTGCATTGCGACAGGATTATTTCTGCTTCTGGATAACCTATCATATTCACTGCTTGAAAACAGTTGGTAGCCAGTACCAAGGCAGTGGGATTGGCATTGCCTATATCTTCCGAGGCCAGGATCACTAGACGACGGGCAATGAACTTTACGTCTTCTCCACCCTCTATCATACGGGCCAACCAATAAACCGCTGCATTGGGATCACTTCCTCTTACGGACTTGATAAAAGCCGAAATGATATCATAATGTTGTTCTCCTTTCTTATCATATAAAGCTACCCGACGTTGAGCTACTGCCACTACCCGCTCATCTGTTATGACACCATCTTCATAGGTATCTAAGGTCAATTCCAGTAGGTTCAACAACCGCCGAGCATCCCCTCCACTTAAGTTCATCATGGCTCCGTACTCCTGAACATCCACTGCTTTTTCTTTTAGATCAACATCACGGGTCAAGGCCCGGGAGATAATACTCTTAAGATCGTCCTCGGAGAGTGGGTTAAGAATGTAAACCTGACAACGTGAAAGTAAGGCGCTGTTGACCTCAAAAGAGGGGTTCTCGGTGGTGGCTCCGATTAGGGTAACGGTGCCCTTCTCAACAGCTCCCAATAGAGCATCCTGTTGTGATTTATTGAATCGATGGATCTCGTCAATGAACAGAATGGTCCCGCTTTGTTTACCAGCTTTTGCAATCACCTCACGCACGTCCTTAACACCTGCACTTATGGCGCTTAGGGTGTAGAACGGACGATGAGCTTCATTGGCAATGATATTTGCTATGGTGGTTTTTCCTACACCGGGAGGGCCCCATAAGATCATTGAGGGTATATGACCACTTTCAATGGCAGTACTGAGAGGGGCCTGAGCACCTAATAGGTGCGCCTGACCAATGAGATCCTGTAATTGATGTGGACGCATGCGCTCCGCTAGAGGTCTATTGTCCTTTAGCATGTCTTAAAGGGTTAAATGCCTGACCGTATCGACAAAATAATCTACCATGTCATCGGTGATCCCCAGGTGTGTGACCATTCTAACTTGCTGACCTCCGAAAGGCAGGGCCCGTATCTTTTTTTCATCCAGCTTTTTTAGAAAATCCTCCGGATTCACCCCTTCCAATTCCAGGATCACGATGTTGGTATCCACCGGATGCAGTTTACTTACATAGGGCAGATCACTAACCAGGCCACCTAAGTGACGTGCTCGACGGTTATCTTCTGCCAGCAACTCACGGTGATGGTCGATTGCATATAAGCCGGCGGCCGCCAAGTATCCGGCTTGTCTCATACCCCCTCCCAGAACTTTCCTGACCCTTCGGGCTTTCTTTATGTCTTCGGCCGTTCCCAGCAATACCGATCCCACAGGCGCCCCCAATCCTTTGGACAGGCAAATAGAAATAGTATCAAATTGCTGTCCCCAGGCTTCCGGGCTTTCACCGGTCTCTGCCAATGCATTAAACAGACGAGCCCCGTCCAGGTGCATCCTTAGTCCATGCTGCAAGGCTATTTGACGGATGCCCTGCACATCATTTAATCGATAATAACTACCCCCTCCTTTATTTACAGTGTTTTCAATCACCACCAACCGGCTCACCGGGAAGTGGGGATCATCTGGGTTTAGACAAGCCAGCACATCTTCTTTGGTTAACCGGCCGCGGTCTCCATCTACAAGTTTGGCCGATACCCCTGAATTGAACGCCATACCCCCACCCTCGTAGTTGTAGACATGCGATCTCTGATCACAAATCACCTGGTCTTGGGGTTGAGTATTCACCTTAATGGCGATTTGATTGGTCATGGTCCCCGAGGGGCAAAAAAGTGCAGCCTCCTTTTGGAACAACTGGGCCATTTTCTGCTCAAGCTGATTGACAGAAGGGTCCTCTCCAAATACATCGTCCCCAACGGGGGCTTTGAACATAAATTCCAGCATCCCAGTAGTGGGGAAAGTAAATGTATCGCTTCTTAAGTCCATCATACTATTCATAATGGTTCTCCGGCAGCACTCTAAAAGGTTTAGCCATATCGTACTGCGTACTCAAAATCTCCGCCACTTCAAAAGGCCGATCGGTGGCAATGATATCAGCGCCTCTGTCGACGAAATCGCTGTAGATCTGATTTCCCCGGGCTTGTGCCTGCCGGTCCAAGTTTCCCAAAGTACCCAGTATACAATAAACCCCTGCTTGGTGCAAACTGCGGTAGAGATCTAAAGAAGGTTCGGAGGTGCCGGTAAAAGCCAATATCTGGTCCATGGGTATTCCCGACTGTCGCAATCGGTCAAGCTCTTGCTGATTCCGGCAGGTCACCGAAAGCATCAAGTGCGGAGCCAGCCGATGTACTTTCTGAGCTGCACCCAAGGTATAGGTTATCATCACTACCTGATCGGCTGCATCTTCCTGCTCGATTACAGCAGTAACATCTTCGAAAGCCACCGAACGCTTAACATCTATCGTCAGGATTAAAGTCTGTTCTTTTGCCCACCTTAAAGTTTGACGCAATGTCGGGATCTTGTAGGGGGTGGCATTACCTTCGTTATCTACCAGATCCAACTGCTTAAGTTCCTGCCAACCAAAGTCGCTGACCCTACCATGGCCGGTCGTAGTGCGATCCAATGTTTCATCATGCATTAATATTAAAGTGCCGTCACCAGCCCTTTCCACATCACATTCAATGAGCACCGGTATTCTACCGGCTACATATTCGAAGGTCTCCAAGCAATTTTCCGGATAACCGGGACTGGGCCCTCCCCGGTGCGCACTGATCAGAGGTATGCGTTGATCGGTTCTCTGAAAAAAGTCCTTTAAGGACATGTCAATCTGCGCTACTTGCCGGGTATCCGCGCTTTTGAACTTACAGGCTTCCAGCAAGGGAATGAGCACGAACCATACAACTAAAACTTTCTTCATAGGTAGTGTTTCTCTAGAGAGGCAATAAAGCTAGGTTTTTTGAGGAAATTGACAAAAAAAAGAGGGCCAAATACATGGCCCCCCGGATTTCAAAGAATCTAACTAACTAGCTGCTTGTGAAAGCAATATTTCCTTCCGATACTACGGTGTCCATCTCTCCATCCGGACCAAGGTGCACCCGTATAAAACCCTGGAAATTAATTAGGGCTTCATAAGGAGCCAACAGATCACCATCCAATTCCTCAAGATGGGTCTTCCCGATTCCATTGTCACCATCGATAGGGTTGAGTGTTACTGCTATTCCTCCTTCATTCTCCATACTACCAAAATTCAAGGTGGTAGGATGTTGACGGCCAGCTACACTGGCTTCCAAAACTACTTCCAGCAAAGAATAACCACTTTCGCGCTCGTGGATAGTCAGTAAACCATCAGCACCGGCTATTGTAACTTCATCCAACGGAAACTGCTGGAATCTACCCGTTAGGGCATTCTCCCCAATGTCGGCCTGAGCTACCACAGTACCGTGATCGTCATCTAACTGAATATTGATATGACCGTCGAACGCCACAAGTTCATCGTAAGATATGGGAACGCCGCTATCAAGCTTGGTGATCTCGGTGACGCTGGTACTGGAATTGCCATCCACTGGTATCAGGGTCATGGCGATCCCGCCCCCTTCCAAAGCGGTATTGAAATGGATGTAAGCAGGATGTACATGGTCCGATCTTACTCCATTTAAACTTAATTCCAATTGAGTGGATCCGTCATTTCTTTCTCTTATGATCATTTGCCCATCGATTCGATCGTCCGAAATGGAAGTGATCTCATATAATCTGTTTTTGCCCGAAACATTGGGCAGTTCCTCTTCGCAGCTTATCAAACATAAGAACAATGATATTAATGAGTAGCTTATTCTTTTCATAGCGGGGGTGTTTCCCATGAATACCGTTAACCACTGCAAGGTATCCGGGCCTATCTTCTTGATTTAATGCAATAAGCACTCATGTAATTTTTAGGGAGATTCCATAAAAATCGGCTCCATGAAATATTCAATATGTTCTTAAAATCGTCCTAATCGACATGGAAATGGGTTAGAGGAATAGCATGGCACTCATTCTGTTTCGTGGGATATTACAATTATTGCATATAGAGATGCATGTTATTACCTTTGACCCGGTAATCTTTACATTTTGAACATGAGTACTAGAAAAAAGGTCTTTTTGGGTATTGGCGCAATATTGCTCATTGTCGTGGGCTATTTAGCTTATATCATGCTTACAACCAGATCTCACAGTCCGGCAGCGGTTACGGAGTATCAACAGAATGGCATGGATATACGCATTGATTATTGCCAGCCTTACAAGAAGGAACGTCTCATTTTTGGTACACATCAAGAGGGGGCCCTTTTACCACATGGTAAATACTGGCGCCTGGGAGCTAATGAAGCCACCAAACTGACTTTGGGAAGTTCTGTAAATTTTGGAGGTCAGGACCTTCAAGCGGGTACATATTCACTGTATGCCTTTCCCAACGCCGATAATTGGGTAATCGGGATAAATAGTAAAGCGGATCGATGGGGAGCCACGCCCCCCGATTTCGGTGATGACGTAGGCCGGGTCAAAATACCAGTTACCAGTACTAATGAAAGTATGGAGCAATTTACCATTAGCATCGCTTCAAATGGATCAGACGCAGTGATGCTGATGCAATGGGATCAAACCAAAGTTGAAGTTCCCTTAAAATCTGTTGATTAATAAGACCAGGCTACCCTTTTTTTCTTATTGTTCTTTTTGCTGTATTTGGTAGCTTTCTGATATTGGATGGAGTTGTAGTACTGCAGTTTCTTCTTACCAGCTTTGGTATTACAGGCCGGTTTATAGGGTGCACAGGCGCTTATAGCGAAGAGCATAACAACAACAATTATGGCCAGTCGACTCATATTTAATTTAGGTTCAAGTCTTAAATATAATAATTTTTATTGATTATAGTATAATACCTGGATCAATCCCTCCAGATAATAACCGTGTCAAGTAGTCATTTGGCCATAAATTCACCCATTTTAATCAATAACGGCTGATTTCCGGAAAAAGTACCTTTTGAGGGCCAATCCCTAAAATCAAAGATAAATCGGGCTTGTTCACCTAAAGTATTCACAATTCCGGTGTTTGTTCACCTGTTGTACACCCCGTTTTTTTCCAAGCCCCGGGCTAGAAGGCTAGCTTTGCCTACGCAAAAATCAAAACTAAACTCTTGAAATTATGAACACCATCAAATTGCCTACTGCTTTAATTAAGGCCTTTTTGCTGATTTTAG
>JAOTYN010000230.1 GCA_029861825.1 Cyclobacteriaceae bacterium | reverse complement strand
ACCGGACCATCCTCCTCTAACTACCGCCCAGGGGTATCCCGCGGGACCATCGTCATGAATGATCAATATACCTTCCGCTCCCTGTCTGGCAGCCTCTTCATACTTGTAGGTCCATCGACCATAGTAGGTCATGGTGTTACCCTTAAAGAATGATTCATCCTCTGAGCCGTAGCCCGGGTCGTTGACCATAACTACTACCGTCTTGCCTTCCACATCCAGGCCTTGGTAATCATTCCAGTTATACTCCGGGGCTACTATGCCATATCCCGCAAAGACCATTTCTGAGTCGGTCACCTGGACTTGCTCTTGTACTCGCCGCGTTAGTGCTACAAATTCGTCCAAATAGGTGAGCTCCCGAGCACCCTGGGGTCCCTGGATGACCATGGGTCCCTGGGGAGTGGCGTTGATCTCTACTAATGGCACCTCTTGTTCGTAACTAAGGCCATTACCTGGATCTAATCCCAAATCTTTAAAAGCGTTGATCATGTAGTTGACCGTCTGCTCTTCTCCTTCAGTAAATGGCATGCGCCCTTGGAAATCGTCGGAGGCTAATGTTTCGATATGCGCTGCTATGCCCGACTCTTCAATTAGTTCAACGGGTGGTATTTGTTGTTCCTGAGAGGGGTTCTGACATAGACTAAGACCAAGCAGTACCGAAGCACCAGTGCTGTAGAGAAAGTATTTTCTGATCATAATTAAGGTGTGACAATGAGCCGTAAATAAATCTAATTCTGAACGGAAATAAAAGGTTCGTCCTAAAAGAAAAAATGCCAGCCTTCCGGCTGGCATTGGTTTTACACCTGTTCGCTTATTTCACAGAAGCCTGTTTCAGGCTATAAGTTCCTTGTGTTCATGTAAGCAGAGAGCATGCCAGAAATGAACACAATTATTTAACTCTTTAGTATTCAGGTTTTTAAATATTAAGCTAAGATCTAGATTGTTTCAATGTGATATACCTACCATCTCATAATGAAATTACACTCTGGGAAAAGGGACCATTTTTAAGTATAGTCTCACCAAATTCTGCTGCGAAAGCCCGAACTTATAAAACAGGTAAAGTATGAAGTAGGCAAGCTGCAATCGAAAAGGCCCGTTCTGCCGATATTTACGGGCCGAGGTTATGACCTGATTGGGCAATACCACAAATTGTTTCTTCTTGCAAGCTCTATCTATAATATCCTGATCTTCAAATATTTTCATATTACTATTAAAACCCCCGCTTGCATCGAAAATACGTCGTTCAATAAACAAACTTTGATCACCGAAACGCAGCAGGTTAAGATTAAAACGGGTAAACCAGCTATTGAATGAAAGAAACCAATGGGACCAATCAAATTTAAGTCTAAAACAACCTGTTTTATATCCACGGGCATGCGCTTCCCATATCTGCTGGGCAAATTCACAGGGCGGTACCGTATCGGCATGCAGAAAATAGAGTATCTCACCTTGAGCCTGAGCAGCTCCTAGATTCATTTGTGAAGCTCGCCCCCGCTGCGGACTATGAACTACTAGGGCACCGGCTCTCCGTGCTTCACTTGCAGTGCCATCCTCACTATTTCCATCCACTACGATGATCTCCCGTACCAAAGGGAAAGAAGGGTCCCTCTTGAGGAGCCCTACGAGAGGCCCTATGTGTTGCACTTCATTTAAGGCGGGGATGATAATACTGATCTTCAAAGAGGCTCCACGATTATTTGCTCCAATTCAATCTTAGAAAGTAACTTCAGGGCGCCGGCCTCATATAGACTATCATATGCTGTTAAGGGAAAATCCTCTGCTACCTGCCGGTAGTTTTCATAATCGGTAAATTTTAGGCCGTTTATTTCCCGTTGGTTGTAGGGCGCTCGAAACCGCTTGCCACCTCCATCAGTAAAGTACAGATAGGCCAGGTAGTCCATAGTCTTGCGCTCTTTATGGATCCAGTAAACAAATTGGTCCTGGAAATCCTCCCCTCCTCCTTCCTGCTGGAATGTGACCTCTATTTTATAATAGGGCTCCTCTTTAATCATAACCTCACCTAAGAACTTCTTAACCACCGCCGGATCATTTAATCGATAGGGCAGTAAGGCAAAGTAAGCCACAGAGTTAACCGAACGGGTGTAGGCGGCCGTTTTTTTTACGGTATCGGTAATATCCCGTTCGTTCAGGAATCTTTTGAATCCCTCATTGTTAAGTATGTCCCGGATCTTGCCGGTGCTGTCTTCAAAGTGCCTTTCGTATTGGAACAGTCCGTTTTGGTGACGCAATACATAGTGTCGATCCCTGAAATCAAAGGACACTTGCACATTTTCGTATTGGCTTCCCCCATGAGTTTCGATGGCGGCATCAATGATGGACTGTGCATCCGGAGTTTTCTGACAGGCAACTACTACCCCAAAAACCAGCCAAATAAATATGTTCCCCAAGTATTTCATGCTTTCATAACAAATTGTCGAGACAAAAATTCCCCTAGCACCAAACTCTAGGCCAATTTACAGGAAATTAACGGTAGAAAATACAAGTGAGCTTCAGATCCCCCTCAAACTTGCCTTCAGAGCATGTTTGGAGTGTTGGAGTTGTCGAATTTCACGACAGTTGTTTAAAGCGGTTACCGCCATGGTGGTGGTTAATAGTGGATCATCTTCTTTACTAATGGCACCTATAGGGTTGACGAAACTCCCGTCAGCCCGCTGTTTTTGCCCCAACCAAGAAGGGATGGCGGTAACCCAGTCATGCTGGTATTGCGCCTGTCGATAGACTTCCGTGCGTACCATAATATGATAATATTGCATAGCCCGGGCCCAGGTTTGGGCTTGTTCATTAAGATGGTCCCATTTATCCCATGAAGGGTGCCCTTTCAACCACTCCAGGGCATCTTTTGATTCTTCACGACCTGCTCCAAAAACCTGCCAGCTCAGAAACCCATCACAAGTAGCGGTGGGGTAGCTCATAAACTGCCCGGTAAGATCTTGTTGGCCTTTGTTGGCTCCTAAAATAACCGGAGAATAGTAAAATCCACCGTCATACCCGGCATTTAAAGTATCGATTAACATGGCCGGCTGGGGTCGTGTTTCCTGGGGATGCTTTTGTAGCAAGTGCAAGAAATGTTGACTTTTATCTTTCAGGGAGTCCATAGCATATCCCGATATCTGCAAAGCTTGCAACACACGACGCGTATGACTAAGGTCTACCTGACCATGTTCACCCCAAGCCAGATCTTCACCAAATCCCCAACCTCCATAGATGAGGTGGTGGGGTTCGATGCCCCGGTGTTCCGCAAATTGCTGGGAAACTAGGTATTGCTGGAGCTTTCGTATTCGGGGTTGATCCTCCATGGTACCATATCGGCTCAACACCATCAGTGCATAAGCAGAGCTGTAATTGGGGTATTCCAATATATCCTGATCCGCTTTCCCCAGATGTCCGTATTGGTCAACTTGACGGCGCAAAAAATTTATAGCCTTTTGAATTTTTCTGGGCTCTTTATAATAAATACTGTCTGGTACTTCCATTAAGGCCCACAAAACAAAAGGGGTAAGAGCCTGACCCCCCTTCAACAATGCATGCGTCTCACTATGCCAGGCTCCATCCCTTTGTTGTTGGTCCCACAAGTAGCTGCAAGCATCGGACAATGAAGGCTCCTCCAGCCCCATTGGTCCGCGCCTACAGCCTGTAATGACCATCATGACCATAACGGTCGAAATTATAAGTGACCTTAAACTCACCTTACTCCTATTTTTCAGCGACTAACAATTCCTCGTCGCGTTGCGTGGTGAGGGTTAATAGTGCAGCCGCGGTACAAAATACCGGACTGGTGATGCAATGATGTCCACTCCAACTGCCATCATTGTTCTGTATCTTGGACAAACGGTCACCCATGCCAATGTCCCATTCATTCCACGCTTCTCCGCCGGTAATGATCAAGGATTCGCTGGTAAGCATATAACTTAAAAACTCCTCGCCGCCATTGTTGCCAAAACCAGCCAGCACGCTTTCATCTTGTAATTGGCGGGTGGTGGTGCGGTTTTTCTCATAGGCTTCCGCAAGGTACTCTGCCTCATCCTCGGACATCTGCAGTTCCTTTAGTGTCTCCTTGGAGACCGTGGCACCGCGCTGTAATCGGCCTTCCTTACGGGCTTTCTCTACCATTTGTTCCGCTTTGCGGGCATCCCGGGCAGTGGCCCTTTGATTACCGGCAATAGTGTACAATTGGATTCCAGCAGCATCATCGGTTTTAATATCAGGCGCTGCACTTCCGGATACCACCACATTGTCTGTCTGGTATTTTTTGGCCTTATTGAATACAGCATCATCGGTATCAAGGCCTTGTACCCGCGCGCTCTCCAAAGCATTGAAAGCAGCGGCAGACTGCAATACTCCTGCCCATCCACCTCCAGACCATCCACCGTTCCCTTGTTGACTCATCTCAAGTTTCCGAATACAAGTTTGCAGGGATCGCTTTACAGACGACTCCATAGCATCTCCCTTGGCTTCAGATAATACCCGGCCCAGAAATTGAGCAGTAATGGCCACGTCGATGTTCTGACCCAGCTTTACTTGCGGTTGTGTACCTTGTATTTCCGTAATTTGGGCGCTGTTATAATCACTGCCATCTACTACTCCCATCAGATATTTCGCCGCCTTCCTAACCTGTTGGCGGTAGGGTCCACTGTTAAGATCACTGCCGGCACGTATCAAAGCCAAACCGGCAAAGGCTGTGGTAGCAGGATCACCGGCTACTGCTCCCGGATCCCGGATATCTTGGCGGGCATGACTACCGGCACCCCAGGAGCCATCCTCCTGTTGAGCGGCAGCCAACCAGGCCAAACCTCTATTCACCACTGCATCCTGGTCATCCACTTGGATATCGCTGGGGTTCCAAGCGGGAACAGCAGCCAGAATGATCCAGCATACACCAACAACACTTAAAATCTTTATTCGCTTCATGTTCATTTTCGTTTTAGTTCTCATTTTAGTTCTTTGCCAATAGCTCACCTGATTGAATCAGCCGGATGAATTCCGCACGATAACCTTCCCGGTCTTCTCCTTGGGCGGAACGGGCCCACTGCTCTACCAAATGATAGTTGGCGTTACCTTTAAACTCAGAGTCTCGCAATAACATACCGAAACCGGCCACCGCAGCACTCCACCTGAAATTATCTGAGGTTTTACCCCATTTGGTTACGTTCGTGGGAACCTCATGTACGATTAATTGACTCCTAGTACCCTTAGGCTGTTTGTATCGCAGTTTCAGGGTCATCAGGTCCTTGGATTTAACTGCATTCTGCTTAATCGACTGATTTTGATATTTCAATTCGTCCACCGACTTGATATAAGGGGACTCACCCTGATAATCAGCAGGGATTATTTCATAGAGGGCGGTTACCGTATGTCCGGAGCCCAGCTCGCCCGCATCCTTTTTGTCGTCATTGAAGTCTTCATCCTGCAGCATGCGATTTTCATAACCCAGCAGACGGTAGGCTTTGACCTGGGCAGGGTTGAATTCAATTTGAAGTTTTACGTCCTTGGCGATTGTAAATAGCGTGCCTCCAAACTCGCTGACCAATACTTTCTTGGCTTCCAAGGCATTGTCGATGTAAGCATAATTGCCATTGCCCTTGTCTGCCAGGATCTCCATTTTCGAATCCTTATAATTACCCATGCCAAATCCCAGAACCGTTAAGAAGACCCCTTTTTCCCGCTCTTTCTCGATAAGGCGCTCCATCTCGGCGTTGCTGGAAGCTCCGATATTAAAGTCTCCATCAGTGGCCAGGATCACCCGGTTATTTCCATTGGAGACGAATTGTTCTTCGGCTAGCTTATAGGCTAGTTTTATTCCGGCACCGCCTGCGGTAGATCCACCCGCTTGTAGTTTCTCCAAAGCATCCATGATAGTCTGTTGCCGGTCTCCCGCAGTGGGTGACAATACCACACCTGCTGCACCTGCGTATACTACTATCGAAACCTTGTCCTGAGCTCTTAACTGTTTGGTCAGCATTTTAAAAGCGGTTTTCAGCAAACCCAACTTGTTGGGTGAGTTCATGGAACCAGAAACATCGATCAAAAACACCAGATTACTGGCCGGCAGATTATCCAAAGGGATCTTCTTGCCCTGCAAGCCGATATGCAATAGGTAGTGGCCTTCGTTCCAGGGTGCTGTTGACAACTCTGTATTCACAGAGAAAGGATGCTCTGCTGAAGGTTGCTTATAGTCATAACTGAAATAATTCACCAATTCCTCAATGCGTACGGCATCTTTGGGCGGGTTTTGGCCCTGCTGCAGGAATCTCCGCATATTGCTGTAGGAAGCAGCATCCACATCAATGGAAAAGGTGGACAGCGGCTGCTTGGTTGGTTCTAGAAAACCGATTTCGCGTATAGCCGCGTATTCCTCGGTGTTGAATGGTTGGGGTTGCCGGTCGTACAGCTGTCCGTAACTGGCGTCATTGGCCGGTGCTGTTCTATTCATCCTTTTGTTTCCTCGGACTCTCACGCCACTAACTTTTCCTGACAAGGATCTCTTTTCTATTTCAGGAGCCTCCTCATCAGACAACACGATCTCACTCAACTTGGCCACATCAGTAGCTAAGCGCACGTCAATAATCCTTTTCTTTCCAACTTTGATCTCTTTTTTCACGTATCCGATAGTACTGAAAATCAGAGTAACCCCCTCTGACGGTACGGTCAGGCTATATTTCCCGTTAATGTCAGTAACCGCGCCTGTGGTTGTACCCTTAATCAATACATTAACCCCGGGGAGTGCATAATTATCTTCTTGGCTGTAAACAGTTCCGCTGATGGTGATGGAATTGGAAGTTGGTGTCCAGGCCATCAGCAGCAGCATCCATATAGTGATCATAATTTGTTTCATGATGATTGCTTTTTTATAGGTAGGATGCAGGCTTCAGGAATATTCCATAAATAGCAGTTACTTTTTTTATTTTGGG
>JAOTYN010000229.1 GCA_029861825.1 Cyclobacteriaceae bacterium | reverse complement strand
ACCAGAATCTGAGCCATCGTCAGTTACCTCATAACCAGCAGATGGCTCAGATTCTGGTGGAGGAAATACAGTCAGCTGCCGATTTAGAGCTGCTGATCGATCACTTGCCCGACGAATTGGAATCAGCCGATGATTCCGAATTGGGGAATCCCCAGTTGATGTCACCAGAGGCCGTTCAAGCATGGATCAGACACCGTAAACAAGCAAGTATTTGAGGGATTAATGAAACAGATCAAACTATACATCCTGATTGTTCTTTATTGGGTAATCAGCTTAAACCTGGTCAGTTATTTTGGGATCATTCTGATTGACGGGTTTATGGAAGTTGCCAATATCGATCCCCAATCCATCACCAATGCACTGGCAAAGTATTGGATATCCCCCACTCAATTGCTGGAAGCCACACTTTTCGGGGCTTTTTTTGGTATTCTGTTCGTGGCGATAAATGAAATTACTCAGAAGACTAAAATAGAGCGATATAGCTTTGGAAAGATCATCCTAATAAAAAGCTTGCTATATCTAGCGGCTTTTATCATCGCCATGGTCTTAGTCTTTAATATTTTGTACTTCGTCGATGTGGTGCCCGAAAATGCCTGGTATCAAATGTACAGCTCCAGATTTGTGCGCTTCATGATACTTTTCAGCCTGATCTTTATGGGTTTCCAAATCATCCTTTTGAATTTCATATTGCAAACCATTAAGAAATTCGGGCCCAATAACTTACTGCATTTCTTAGTGGGAAAATATCAAAGTCCAGTCCTGGAAGATCGTATTTTCCTGTTTATGGATCTTAAGTCTTCCACCACCTATGCCGAACGATTGGGTAATTTGAAATACTCGCAACTGATACAAGATTGTTTTGACGACATTAATCAGCTGGTTGAAAAGTTCAATGCGGAGATCTATCAATATGTGGGTGATGAGGTGATCCTGACTTGGAAAACTCGCCAGGTACTATCCAGTCATGACTATATTAAGGTGTTCTATTCTTACCGGGAATGGTTGGAACAGCGAGCGGACTACTACTTAAAAAAATACGACTTGTTGCCCGAATTTAAGGCCGGGTTACACGGCGGCTGGGTCACCGTAGCTGAAATAGGCAACATAAAGCGGGAAATCGCCTATCACGGAGATGTTATGAACACCACTTCTCGTTTGCAGTCCATTTGCAATCAGTACCACGAACAACTACTGATCTCCGGTGAGCTGCTCAAGCGCATTGGCGACCTTAACGGTTACTCCTCAAGGGCTATTGGAGAAATACAGCTAAAGGGAAAACAACAGAAGATTGAGGTTTTTGCTATTGCTGAGGACAGCTTATAGTCATGATTCTTACAGGTTACACAATGCCTTTTTTATTCAACATCATTCAATACGACCTTTCTCATCTTCCAGGCCGGTTTTACGCTGCCTGGCTTTTTTAACCTCAGATCGACCAAAATTATAAGTCAGGTTCAGGGAAGATTATGGTTAATTCTCTATAAAAAGCTCGTAATGCTTTGTAGGGATTTGTGAGCAGTTGAAAGTAATTTAAGGAGTTAGGACGGGTGGCTTCAGGAAACGCGAACCATATCTGGGTACCAACCGCCAAAGCATCGTTAAGAGTGGAAACGATCTCCATTTGTTCCTGGTCTTTGGCTTCCGGTAAGAAGCGAAACAAACTAAGAGCCTCCTTATAATTTTCCAAATTGGGACGACTTACCATATTCCCTAAAAGCTTTTTTGCATCTTCTATGGTAGGATACGTTCTAAAACCTACAAAACCTACTTCTTTGGAAATATCGCTGTAATTGGACATATATTTATAAAACCTGCCTACTTAAAAATTGTTTGATTACAAAACTATCTTACCCGATAGTTTGATGTATCAGAGTATTACTATTGTACAATTGGGTATTTCACTTATTGAGCCTAATGATGAATTTTTAGAAAAACTTTGATTCAAAATGCTCCTATCTTGGGTTCCCCTTTCCATCCCCTATATAACCAGATTACCAGGGTTAGTTTAGGAGTAATTCCACTTATAGATCCGAATCACTCCTTTCTTGCCAAGATACAGGGTTGCAGTATCGAACTTTGACACTCCAAAATTAATTTTCCTGAGACGCTTTTCTTAGACAGGATTGTCTAGAAGGCCTTCGGCTACATATATAGAGGGTGATTCTTCAAAAATAGAAACTATCCGGCTCCCACTTATGTCCCTATTAGATTTTTTGTTATTAGTACCGAACAGCATACTTCCGCAGCATGATTTTTTATAAATTGGCGTACAAACAAATATCCCAAATGAAAAAACTGCCAAATTTCGTCTGCGGGGAATGGAAAGACCCGCAGGGTGAGGGCATCCCCCAATACCATGCTATTTCCGGTGAGATGATAAGTGTTTGCGGTAGTGAAGGACTGTCTTTTGTTGATATGATGCAATACGGGCGGTCCGTAGGAAACGCGAACCTAAGAATACTCACCTTCCAGGAAAGGGGTATGATGCTTAAGAAACTTGCTCTGTATTTATATAAGAACCGCCGTCGTTACTACCCTATAAGTTACCAAACGGGCGCCACTAAAACGGATAGCTGGATTGATATTGATGGGGGTATCGGCACTTTGTTTGCTTACGCCAGCCTGCGAAAGCAATTTTCTAATACTCCCTTTCATGTGGATGGAGAGCTGGCTAATTTGTCAAAAGAAGGCACCTTTATTGGACATCATATTATGGTGCCAAAGCGCGGTGTAGCCGTACACATCAATGCGTTTAACTTTCCAATTTGGGGAATGCTGGAAAAATGCTCTGTGAACTGGCTGGCTGGTATGCCGGCAGTAGTTAAAGCAGCTGAGCCTACCTCCTACCTCACCCAAGCCATGGTCAAGGATATTATAGACTCCAATATTTTGCCAGAAGGTGCCCTTCAGCTGGTGTGTGGGTCCGGTGAGGGTATACTAGAGCCGCTTATGGGACAAGACATTGTGACTTTTACAGGATCAGCCAGCACCGGAAGATCCCTTAAGGCCCATCCGGTGATCATTGACAACGCGGTACCTTTCAACATGGAGGCCGACAGCTTAAATGCCGCCATTTTGGGGGAAGATGCCCTGCCAGGAACTCCGGAATTTGATCTTTTCGTCAAAGAAGTTAGAAAAGAGATCACCACCAAATGTGGTCAGAAATGCACGGCGATCCGCAGAATTCTGGTACCCGAAAAACTGGTTGAAGATTTTCAAATTGCCTTGGGAAAACAATTACAGAGGGTTACCATTGGCAATCCCGAAGATGAACGGGTACGTATGGGATCTTTAGTAAGTAAGGAACAGGTAGCAGAAGTACAAAAGCAGGTAAATCTCTTATTGGAAGAGTGCGACTTGGTTATTGGTGACTTGCAGGCCTCGCCGGAGGCAGTGGGAGCTGATTGGGAAAATGGAGCTTTTTACGCGCCTATGGTCTTGCTCAATAATAAGCCCCTCACCAAAAAGAAAGCTCATGAAGTGGAAGCCTTTGGACCTGTAAGCACCATCATGCCTTATAATAATTTGGCAGAGGCTATTGAGCTTTCGCAAATGGGCAAGGGATCTCTGGTGAGTTCCATTGCTACCAACAACGATGAAATAGCCCGGGAATATACTACCGAAGCTGCCTCTCATCACGGCAGGATCCTAGTGTTGAACAGGGAAAGTGCTATAGAAAGTACCGGACATGGCTCACCCTTGCCGTTGCTTTCCCATGGTGGGCCCGGACGTGCTGGCGGCGGGGAAGAAATGGGTGGAAAGCGAGGTGTCATGCACTATTTGCAACGGTGTGCAATCCAGGGAACCCCTACTACCTTGTCCGCTATAACCCAGCAATATCAACCGGGTGGTAAAGTGAAGGAGACCCCACAACATCCCTTTACCTATCATTTTGAAGACCTACAACCAGGCATGTCCATATTGACGCATAAGCGTACTATTACCGATACGGATATCATTAACTTCGCCAACCTGACTTGGGATCACTTCTATGCCCATACAGACATTACCTCACTGAAAGGGACCATATTTGAAAAAAGGGCGGCACATGGATATCTTCTATTATCTGCCGGTGCCGGCTTGTTTGTACATCCTGCAAAATCGCCGGTAGCTGCGAACTACGGTTTGGATGAATGCAGGTTTATCCGCCCCATTTATCATAATGATACCATTCAGGTAAGGCTAACCTGCAAAGAAAAAATCGACCGAGACACAGCGGGCAGGGAATTCCCAGCCGGTGTAGTCAAATGGTACGAGGAGATCCTGGATGAAGACGGCGAATTAGTGGCCTTTGCCACCATTCTAACCTTGGTCCAAAAAAAATGCCCCTTCCTGGAAATAAACCCCGACAGCATCCGGAAACACCTGGATCAACTAACAGAAGAGACCCAGCCACTTTGGGGTATATTGAGTGCCCAGCACATGGTTGAACATCTGGAGTTCTTCTTACAAATGGCAATAGGACAGGTGGAAACCGATATCGCCACCCCTGACAAACACCTGGAAAAAGTCCAGGCCTCTCTTTACAATTATGAGCCTATGCCCAAGGAATATCAACAACCGCTATTGAAGAAAGGATCTACCGAAGATTTGCGTCATACCGACTTGGAGGAAGCCAAGCAGGCCTTGCTGAAAGCATATGATGATTTTGAATCATATTATGATGCTAACCCCGAGGCACAAAATCCCAATACCGTATTTGGATCGTTGGACAGGGAGTTATGGGATTTGTTGAACCGCAAACATTTTAATCATCATTTTCAACAATTCGGACTGCTATAATTAGATGGAAGCATATGTAAAAACGGAGCGGTTAACCACCGGAATAATCGAGATTGAGTTTTTTCATCCAGCTCATAACTCGCTCCCTAGCAATATTTTAAGTAAATTAGCTGAAACTATCACTCAATGTGGGACTGACCAAGAAGTTTCCACCATAATTTTAAAGAGTGGCGGTGACAGGACTTTTTGTGCCGGGGCTAGTTTCGATGAATTAATTCGCATCGATAACCTGGAAACGGGAATAGAGTTCTTTATGGGTTTTGCCCGGGTGATCAATGCCTGCAGAACCTGTCCCAAATTAATAATCGGCAGGGCTCAGGGGAAGGCCGTAGGCGGTGGTGTGGGAGTGGCCGCAGCTGTTGACTATTGTTTGGCAACCAAATTTGCATCTGTGAAATTGAGCGAGTTAAATATCGGAATAGGTCCTTTTGTAGTAGGCCCAGCAGTAGAGCGCAAAATAGGTATCTCCAACATGAGCCAAATGGCCATCAATGCCGATGAGTTCTACAGTGCTCAATGGGCACATCAAAATGGACTATTCGCAGAAATATTCGATAATACCGAAGAATTGGACTCCGCTGTAATGAAGTTGGCTCATTACCTGGCAGGAACTAATCCTGAAGCACGGCGTCAACTCAAGACCATTTTCTGGCAAAACTGTAAACATTGGGATGAACTTCTGCCGGAACGAGCAGCTATTAGCGGAGAACTGGTGTTGTCTGACTTTACAAAAGAAGCTTTAGCTAAGTATAAATAACTGGATATGTATAAACTACTTTCAAAAATTAGCCTGATACTACTTATTACTACCTGTGGTTCAATAGTCTTGAAAAGCCAAGATTACAATCTCGATCTTCAGGAAGACCTTCAGAAAATTCATAAAAAGAACCGTATTAACGGTTTTTCACTAGGAATCGTCAGCAAGGACCAAGTGCTTTTCAGCAAAGGATTTGGGTTTGCCAATACCCAGACCGATATGCGCTATACGCCCAATACCTTGCAAAATGTGGCTTCTGTTTCTAAAACGCTTTTAGGTGTTGCTCTTTTGAAAGCTCAAGAGCAGGGGAAACTCCACCTGGATGACCCCATTAATGAACATTTGCCCTTTGAGATTAACAATCCCTACTATCCACTTCGTAAAATCACCATCAGACACCTGGCTACTCATACCTCCACTATCAACGATACCGATTACTACGACCAGAAAGCCTACGTGCTTACCAATGCCTCTTATTTAGGACTGCCCATACTACAAGAACGATCTGAGAATTTCCAGAGCCCCCATCAGCATGAGACCATGGATAGTTATTTGCAAAAACTTTATTCAATCGATGGCGACTGGTTCGGGATTACCAACTTCATGAACGCCCAGCCGGGATCCAAATACGAATATAGTAATGCCGGTGCCGCCCTGGCTGCCTATGTTATTGAGCAAGCCACCGGCATAAGTTACGACCAATACACCCAGGAGCATATCCTGAAACCGCTGGGCATGGAGCATACCGGTTGGTCATTCGATCAAGTGGACATGAACATGCATTGCGAATTGTATGCAGATCAGAAGAATGCCCTTCCCAAATATTTCACGGTAACCTATCCCGACGGAGGCCTATTAACCAATCTTGAGGATCTCAGCAAATTTCTTATGGAATTGATGCGCGCTTATCATGGCCAGGGAAGCTTGTTAACTGCTGAGAGCTATGGTGAGTTGTTCAAACAACAACTAACCGCACAACAGTTACCATCCCAGGATAAAGACAATCCCTTAAACGACGAATACAACAGCGGAATTTTCATGGGCTTTACTCCCAACGGGCAAATCGGGCATACCGGATCGGACCCGGGGGTACATACCTATATGTTCTTTGATCCGCAAACCGGATTTGGTAAGATTTTCCTATCCAATACCTCTCCCAATGAAAAGGACGGCGACAAACCCTATCAAGCCATTACCAAGGCCGTCGATAAGTACCTGAAAACAGCAAACTCCGCCAATATTACCGAGCAGTAAAAGGCTAGCGGTGGGAGAAAGTGTAATTGTAAGAGATTGAACTCCCGGAATCTCATCGTTATCAATTTATGATATAAATCATCAATGGTCCGGTAGGAAAGTCAAGCTTTCACCTGTTTACTTGGTATAATTTTG
>JAOTYN010000228.1 GCA_029861825.1 Cyclobacteriaceae bacterium | reverse complement strand
CCTGAAAATAACAGCAATAGGTCCCCATGGTGAATACGAATTTCTCCGATCTTGCCTCTTAATATTTCCCCATTACGATGAATGGCTACGATGGCTGCGTTGTAGCGACTGCGAAAATCACTATCCATAACTTTCTTCCCGATAAGGTTGGAATTGCTGCTGACTACCACCTCAACCAGACGTAGATTGTCCTTGCTAAAGGCTGCTCCCTGCTGAGGAAGTGTCAACCCACGCTCCTGGGTGACCAGATCCATTATATCGCCGGTATCTCCAGCAAAGATTAAAATGTCTTCGGATTGCAACTTCTCATTGGGACCCACTGGAGATATTTCAGTGCTTTTCCGGATTATCTCTACCAGAAATACCCCATTCAACTGCCTTAAACCCGCCTGGGATACCGTTTTGCCATTTAAGGGCGAATTCTCAGTCACTTTGGTCTCCAGCAAATATTCCCGCTGTTTGCGGTTAAATTCTGCCAGGATCTCCTGGCGGTCTGGGAGTAGGTAGTGACTGACAAATACCATAAAAATGATCACAACTGCAGTTACCGAAAGACCGATGATCAGGAGTTTCCAGATATCCAGAGGCGGCAGATCACTTTCGGTCATGAATCCATTTAATACTAAGGTGGTGGAGGTTCCAATCAAGGTGATCATCCCGCCACAAATAGTAGCATAAGATAAAGGGATCAGCAACTTGGAAGGAGAGATATTGTTGCGACGCCCCCAATTAAAGACATAAGGGGTCATAGCGGCTACTACCGGGGTATTATTCATGACGCTGCTCACCAAGGCCACTTTGGCCATCATGGCCAGCAAGAAGGAGTGATAACCACGGAGCTTTTGGTAAAATTTATCGAAAGCCGCTTCTATCTGAAAATTCTTGCGGATACCCGCGGTTAACAGGATTAACAGCAGGATACTGATTATGGATTCATTGGCCAGCCCTCCCAAAAGCTCTTCCGTACTCAGGATCCCGGTGATGAGAAATACCAGGTTGGCCAACAACAAAGTAATGGGAGGCCGTAAGACTTGCCGGTAAATGAGCACGAAGGCCACGGCAATCACCGCCAGAACTAAAAATGCTTGAATGTTTTCAGTGATCATCCTACCTTAGCAATTAACCCCGGCAAATATAGAGATAGCATCTTCCATTAAAAAATTACAAATACCACAATTCGATGGCTATGTACCAAAATACCCCCATGGAAAAGCTTAATCTTCCGGAATTTGATATCAAATTGAAACAAGAAGGGGATAAAACCTGGGTATTCGACCTGCTAAGAAAGAAATATGTGGTACTCACACCGGAAGAATGGGTTCGCCAGCACTTCCTGAACTACCTTACAACTTCACTGGGCTACCCAAAATCCTTAATGAAAGTGGAGTCGGGTATGCGGCACCACAAACTTATCCGCCGCACCGATATACTGGTGTACAACCGGGAAGCAAAGCCTTTTATGTTGGTGGAGTGTAAGGCAGCGGAAGTCTCGCTTAACCAAGCGGTATTCGATCAAGTGTCTGCCTATAACCAAGCCTATCAGGCTCCCCATCTGGTAATAACCAACGGCCTGCACCATTTTTGCTGCAAACTGGACTTCCAGTCTCAGAAGTACGAATTCCTGACAGATCTCCCCCAGCTAGTTGAGTAAGGTATTGACATCGACCAGGGGCAGATCAAATGCTTCTGCAACGCCTTGATAAACTACCTCGCCTTTCACCACATTCAAACCTAATTTTAGCTCCTCGCTTTTCTTGCAGGCTTTGACCCAACCATTATTGGCTAGCTTAAGTGCATAAGGCAGAGTGGCGTTGGTTAGCGCCAGAGTTGAGGTGTAGGGTACCGCCCCCGGCATATTGGCTACACAATAATGTAAAATTTGGTCGATGACGTATGTGGGGTTTTCGTGCGTGGTAGGCTTACAGGTTTCAATACAGCCACCTTGGTCCACAGCCACATCAACGATCACCGTTCCGGGGCGCATTAATTTTAGCATATCGCGGGTGATCAAATGCGGAGCCTTAGCACCATGAATCAGTACTGCTCCCACGATCAGATCATGGGAACTCAGCAGGTCACGGATATTGAGTTCGGACGACATATAAGTATTGACGTTGGCCGGCATGATATCGGCCAGGTAACGCAACCGTGGCAGACTGATATCCATTATGGTGACGTCGGCACCTAACCCGGCAGCCATTTTGGCTGCTTGAGTACCTACTATACCTCCGCCCAGTATCAAAACCTTTGCCGGTCTAACACCCGGCACACCGCCCAAAAGAATGCCCCGGCCTCCTAAGGGTTTTTCCAGGTATTTAGCGCCTTCCTGGACGGCCATACGCCCTGCTACTTCCGACATAGGGACCAGCAGCGGTAAACTACGATCTTCCAGTTCTACCGTCTCATAGGCTAAGCAAACCGCTTTGCTGTCAATCATGGCCCTGGTGAGAGGCTCATAGGAGGCAAAATGGAAATAGGTGAACAGCAACTGGTCCTCCTTTACCAAACTATACTCCTGCTCAATGGGCTCCTTCACCTTGATGATCATATCCGCGGATTGGTAAACCGATTCGATATCCGGTAGAATCTGCGCTCCTACCTCCTGATACATTTCGTCAGGGAATCCACTGCCATTTCCGGCGGTAGTTTGTACGTTCACCACATGACCATGTTTGACAAATTCCCGGGCTCCGGAAGGTGTTAGGGCCACCCGGTTCTCATTGTTCTTGATCTCTTTGGGTACTCCAATAATCATGGTTGATAGTTGTTTGCTTGATCGAGCAGCAAATATAAGCATCAAAAACCATAATCGACATGGCTTAGTAACTTATGTAGGAGAGTATTTTAAAAGGTGATCTTGGAGGGCGACTCTTTAACAATACTGGTGTTGGAATCCGGAGTCACCACCTGCGAAGAAATGGTGATTTGGTAGTTAGGCTGAACCAGATCATCACTCACTATAAGACCCTGGTGCGTAAAGTCTCCCAAAGTATTGGGCATATATTCCAGTGTTAAAGTACCCCGGGTCTGGGGAGCAACCACTAAGGTACGGCCTTGACTAAGCCGCAGGCATTTGCAACGGGAGTGAATCCCTTTAACGGTTAGGGCAGATTTGCCCTGGTTCTCGATCTTCAATTGAACTTGTTGGGTCTTACCAATTTGTACTTTTCCTAGTTGAAGATTCCTGTTTCGGATTTCTATTTTAGGGGAATTTTCCAATTGCTCAGCCGTAAACAGAGGCTTGAGGTGCTCAGCTTTTACGGCCGTTCCCTTTATATAGACCATTTTGCTAGTGTGTCGGGCATTGGAGGTAATGGTAATGGTTTTGTTAAATCCTCCAAGTCGGTTACGGCTATTGTATGAAGCTTTTATCTTGCCTTTTTTGCCGGGAAGTACCGGTTCCTTAGTCCAATATGGGGTGGTGCAACCACAGGAAGCTTTTACCGCGGAAATGATCAACGGTTGGTCCCCCGTATTGGTAAAAAAGAACTCATGTTCAGCTACCGTACCTTCCTCTATTTGACCAAAATCGTGGATAGTTTCTTTAAACTTTATTTCAGCTTGGGCCACACAGGCAATTGTTGCCAGAAAAAAGAATATAATTTGGCAATAAAACATTTTGAAGGACATAGGGGCTGTTTATTGAATTTCCTGACAAATATAATGCATATCCGACTCAAATACCTGTTATTATCACCGGTTACCTTACATCGCGATCACTTTGAAATGAGCGGTATTTTACGTACTTTTGAAAGCCTTTTTTAAGTGCAATCACATAATAAACCACAGCCAGTTTCTTTTTATTGACTAGCACGAAATCCATAACGAAATCCTCAAAAGCAATTAAACAATTATTGCACGATTATCGCATTTGTTGCGAGAGCAGGGAAGCGAGTTTACTGGGGAGGAAAGAAGTGTTTATGGGTAAGGCCAAATTTGGAATTTTTGGAGATGGTAAGGAGCTCCCACAAATAGCCATGGCCAAAGCTTTTCAAAAGGGGGATATCCGTTCCGGATATTATCGCGATCAGACTTTCATGTTGGCTTTGGGGGAACTCACCCTGGAGCAGTACTTTGCACAGCTCTATGCCCATACGGATGTACAGGCCGATCCAGCCAGCGCTGGCCGCTTGATGAATGGTCATTTTGCCACCAGATCCTTGGACGACCAGGGCCAGTGGATAAACTTGAGTGAATCGAATTACGCAATTTCCGATGTATCTCCTACTGCCGGCCAGATGCCCAGGATGGTGGGACTGGGGTACGCCTCCAAATTGTTCCGGAACAACCTGGACCTGGAATCCTTGTCAAACTTCTCCAATCAAGGTAATGAAGTGGTCTTTGGAACCATCGGCAATGCCGCTACTTCCGAGGGTATGTTCTTCGAAGCCATGAACGCCATAGGTGTTTTACAGATACCGGTGGTAATGTCGGTTTGGGACGATGACTATGGGATATCCGTTCCTCAGGAATATCACACTACCAAAGGCAGCATTTCTGCTATTTTGCAAGGCTATCAAAGAACCAAGACCGAAAAAGGATTCGAACTGTTTAAAGTAAAGGGGTGGGATTACGCAGCCTTAATGGAGACCTTTAAGACCGCAGCTGCCATTTCAAGGGAGGAGCACGTACCTACCTTCATACATGTGACTGAGCTAACCCAACCCCAAGGGCACAGCACATCCGGTTCTCATGAACGTTACAAGTCTGATGAACGGCTGGAGTGGGAAAAAGCCCATGATTGTATTTTGAAATTCCGAGAGTATCTACTAGCGGAGGATTTCTGCAGTGCTGCCGAACTGGACCAGATAGAACTGGAGGCAAAGACTACCGCCAAGGCTGCAAAAAACGCCGCCTGGAAAGCCTTTAATGTTTCCATGAAACCCGATTACCTCAGCGCCATAGCCATTTTGGACAAGGCTATTTTACAAAGCGCCCATAAACCGGCCTTAAAAGACATTAAAAACGTACTGGAGACTACGCTCAATCCATTACGCATGGATGTAATCAAAGCCATTAAAAAAGCCTTACGCTACCTGCGCAACGAGCGCAACGATGCCCGTAAAGAAGCCATGGCCTGGATCCAACAGGTTTCGGAAGCAAATCGTCAGCGATACAGCTCTCATTTGTACAGTGAATCGGAGCATAGCGCCTTAAAGGTTCCGGAAGTAAAAGTTCAATATTCCCAGGACGAAGAGAAAATGGTGGACGGCCGTCAGGTGTTGCAGGCTTGTTTCGACGCCGCCCTAAGTCGCGATTCCAGCATATTTGCCTTTGGCGAAGATGTGGGTTTGATAGGAGATGTCAACCAGGCTTTTGCGGGCTTACAGGCCAAGCACGGAGAGATGCGGGTTACCGATACCGGGATCCGGGAGATCACCATAATTGGTCAAGGCATAGGGGCTGCCCTACGGGGTCTAAGGCCCATTGCGGAAATACAATACCTGGACTATCTGGTATACGCTCTAGCCACCTTAACCGATGACCTGGCTACTCTGCAGTACCGCACCAGGGGGGGTCAGAAAGCCCCATTGATCGTTCGTACCCGGGGACATCGACTTGAGGGTGTCTGGCATTCAGGATCACCTATATCCATGCTGTTAGGCAGCTTGCGGGGTATGTATTTATTGGTGCCGCGTAATATGACTCAGGCTGCAGGGTTTTACAATACCCTATTCCAGTCCGACGACACCGCCCTGATCATCGAATGCCTCAACGGCTATCGACTAAAGGAACGCATCCCCAGCAATATAGGAGAGTTTACGGTGCCACTAGGGGTACCGGAGATCATCCGGGAAGGTTCAGACGTCACCGTGGTCACCTACGGTTCCATGTGCCGAGTGGTGATGGAAGCCGCTGAGCATCTGCAAGAGGTGGGGATCTCCACCGAGGTCATCGATGTGCAAACCCTGATACCATTCGATATTCCCGGTATATGTCTGGAATCCGTCAAAAAGACCAACCGAGTGATCTTCACCGACGAGGACGTTCCCGGAGGAGGCAGCGCTTATATGATGCAGCAGGTGATTGAAAAACAGGGAGCCTATGCCTATTTGGACGCCGAACCGGTTACCTTAAGCGGAGCGGACCACCGACCGGCCTACGGCTCCGATGGGGACTATTTTTCCAAGCCCAATACCGAAACGGTTTTTGACAAAGTATATGCACTGATGTCGGAAACCGATCCTATCGCTTTCCCTGATCTGTATAAATAATAAACCTGCAAATCCATTCTGGTTTAAGTTTAACTTGCATAACTTAAGCTAGTTGTGGAGGTTCCTTTGTTCCGGATAATTTCCAATTTGGTTATTTAAATAAAATCATTTAAATGACAGAGAAAAGAAATATTACACTAAGGCAGGGATTGGAGAAGTTCTATAAAGAAAACGAGAGCCATCTTAGCCATAGCAAAAAAGGAGTATCTAGTGAAGCCAAAACTTTCTTTAAGTCGCATGATATAGCTCACGTTCTATTTGGTTGTGATATATCACTTTTCGGTGAAGGCTCAGTAAAAATATGGACGATTTTCGGCACAACTTCAGGGTTTTGGAAACACATCAGAGGTTATAAAGCAGCCAGTGCTTTTGAACTATCCAAAAATTTTAGCTTTGCACATTTTGTAAACAATATTTTTAAGTTCTTATTATCCATCCCTGTACTAATCATTAGAGCAAAGCGCATGTACAAGCCATGGCCGTGGTCGGAGTTCGAACCCTATTTGGATACTCCTATTTCTGATATAAGAAAAGAATTTAATATTCATGTAACATAGAAAACACGAATGCACAACAATGAATATAAAATCCCCATTCGGCCGCTATATTAGGTGCAAGTGGATTGATTAGAACCTTCAAAACATTTGTGTATCATCGAATCGCACTCATTGACTCTTGAGCTTGAATCTGCGCTAGAGGGGTACTGATTAAATCAATTCGGTCCAG
>JAOTYN010000227.1 GCA_029861825.1 Cyclobacteriaceae bacterium | reverse complement strand
ATGGCAATACCGATACGGCTACGGTGACCATCAATGTTACCGAACCCAGGGTTGGAGAAAATCCAGTGGCAGTTGATGATGAATATACCACGGAGGTGGATACTCCGCTGACCATCGACGCGCCCGGAGTACTGGGCAACGACAGCGACCCTGACGGCGATGACCTGGTGGTGATTGCTTTTGATACCAATACTACGGAAGGTGGCACCGTTGAAATGAATGAAGATGGCAGCTTTACTTACACACCGCCCTCGGGATTTATAGGAACGGACACTTTTACCTACACCATTAGTGATGGCAATGGCAATACCGATACGGCTACGGTGACCATCATCATTACCGAATCCGCAAACTCCAATCCAGACGCGGTTGATGATAACTATGTAACAGAAATCAATACGCCAATTGCTGGAACAGCTCCAGGTGTTTTGATCAACGATTCCGATCCTGAAGGAGATGATTTAACGGTAATTGCTTTTGATGCCACTAGTACTCAAGGAGGAACTGTAAACGTTAATCCTGATGGCAGCTTTACCTATACTCCACCTACAGACTTTGTGGGCACTGATACCTTTACTTATACTATTAGTGATGGCAACGGGGGGACTGATACCGCTACGGTCACTATTGTCGTGAGCGATCCTAATCCCAATACTGATCCGGATGCCGTGGACGACGAGTATGAGACAGACATGGATACTCCATTGACCATTGAAGCCCCTGGTGTTTTGATCAATGATAGTGATCCTGAAGGGGATGAGTTGACGGTAATTGAGTTTGACGGCACTTCAATTCAAGGCGGTACCGTTGAGATGAATCCTGACGGCAGCTTTACTTATACACCTCCGGCCGGCTTTGTGGGCACCGATACCTTTACTTATACCATAAGTGATGGCAATGGCGGTTCCGACACCGCTACTGTTACCATCATTGTGAAGGAAGTTCCGCTACGCATCTTTAATGCTTTCTCCCCTAATGGAGACGGTCAGAATGATGTTTGGGAGATCCAAGGAATTCGCAGGTTCCCTAATAATGAGGTTCAGATCTTTAACCGTTGGGGTAACCTGGTGTACAAGATCAGAGGGTATGACAATACTGCACGAGTATGGAGAGGCCAGTCCAATGAAGGGATCATACTCGGAGACAAGGAGGTACCGGATGGATCATATTTCTATGTCATTGATCTGGGAGACGGTTCTAAGGCAATGAGTGGATTTGTTGTAATTCATCGATAAACTGGGCACTAAGAGAATTATGAAAATGAAAATCTTAAAATCACTAATTATAATTGGATTCCTGGTGGCGGGATTAAATATCAAGTCATATGGCCAGCAGGAAGCGATGTTTACTCAATATATGTTTAATGGTTTGGCCCTTAACCCCGCTTATGCCGGAAGCCATGAATCTCTCAGTGCTACGTTACTGTTTCGAGACCAATGGACCGGGTTAACCGGTGCCCCCACCACTCAGACCTTTTCCATGCATTCCCCAATTCGCAACGCAAAAATTGCTTTGGGTTTACAACTGATACACGATAAAATAACCGTGTTCAATCAATATGGGGTAAACGGAAGCTATGCTTATCGAATATTTACCAACAAAGGAACGCTGTCATTTGGATTGCAGGTTGGATTTACCAGCTATAACGCCGACCTCACCGAATTGCAGCCTCAGGATCCCACAGACAATGTTTTTAGTGTGGATGTGAATAAGTTCATGCCTAATTTTGGAGCTGGAGTATATTATTATACGGATAAGTTCTATGTGGGCTTTTCTGTACCTCAGTTGATTACCAACAGTTTGGACGAACAAATTATTGAAGAAGACTCCGATGCCCGTCAGGACAGACATTATTTCCTGACATCAGGATATATGTTTGAGCTGAGCCCTTCAGTGAAATTAAAGCCGAACTTGCTGCTTAAGGTAGTGGAGGGAGCGCCAGTTGAACTGGATCTAAATGCCAATGTGCTATTTTCGGAAGTATTATGGCTAGGGTTATCCTGGAGGTCAATGGCTGACTTCGATGCCATGATGCAAATACAGCTTACGGATCAGCTATTGATGGGATATTCCTACGATTTTGCTAATACCACCGACTTGCGTAGGGTTAACTCCGGTAGTCATGAATTAATGATAAACTACCGATTCCGTTATGCCAAGAACAAAGTTGTTACACCTCGATATTTCTAGTGGATCCTCAAATCTGATATTGACATGAAAAAAGGAATTATACTAATTTTCATTGGGTTGCTCACATTTGAGTCACCAGCGCAAATTCTTGGAGATAACCCGGAAATCGGAAATATTGGGCTGAATTTCACTAAGAAAATGCGCAAGGCCGATTTGTATTTTCAATTCTTTGCTTATCACGATGCGGCCAATTTGTACCAGCAGATCCTCAGCAAACAGGGAGCTACTGATACCTTGCGCCTTAAAATAGCGGAGAGTTACAGGAAGCTGAATATGCAGGACAGCGCCTCCTCCTGGTATAGCAAAATTGAGGATAATCAAGTGATGGAACCCATTCACTATTTATATTATGGTCAAGCTTTGGAATCGTCCGGTAATTTGGCACAGGCCAAAGTACAGTACCAGAATTACTATGATCTGGCCTCTACCGACAGCAGAGCTCCCTTAAAAATCGAAGGTATTGAAAACATAACAGATTACTACATCGACTCAGCTCTATACACTGTATCTGAGATCAGCACCAATTCACCTGAAGCCGATTTTGGCCCCAGTTTTTTTCAGGAAGGATTTGTTTTTGCCTCGGCACGTCCTCGCCCAGCCTTGATCCGACAAAAATTTAAGTGGAATAATAAGCCTTACCTGGATCTTTACTACACCACGGTCGACAATGGGGCTTATTCAAAACCCTTGGGGTTTAGTAGTGAGGTAAACAGCAAGTTTCACGAAGGGCCGGTGACTTTTTCTCCGGATGGTAAAAGGATGATCTTTACCAGGAACAACTTCTATGAGAGTAAAACAGGAGTTAGCGATGACGGTATTGTGAAGCTCAAACTCTACAGTGCTGATGTTTCTTCGGAAACCGGTTGGACAAATATTCAGGAGTTACCCTTTAACAGTGATCAATATTCCGTGGGACATCCCACCCTGAGTCGTGATGGTACCAAGCTTTATTTCGTTTCGGATATGACCGGGGGCTTTGGCGGCACCGATATTTATGTCAGCACCTTCGATTCAACATGGTCACAGCCCGCTAATCTGGGTGATGACATTAATAGTGAAGGTGACGAAATGTTCCCATTCCTGTACGACGATAAATTACTCTACTTTGCTAGTAATGGTTACGGTGGACTGGGTGGTCTGGATATTTACAAGACCTGGTTGTTGGAAGATGAAACATCAGGGGTAATCAATTTGGGATATCCTGTAAACACCACTAAGGACGATTTCGGTTTAATACTGGATGAATTTGGGAAGTCCGGTTATTTAAGCTCAAATAGAGAAGGAGGAACAGGGGACGACGACATATACTTCATGATTCTCAATAGAATTATAGTAGATGCATTTTTGGTAGATAAGGAAACCGGTGAGCCCATAGAAGAAGGTATTCTCTTTGCCTTGGATAAAACCACAGATCGGCCGGCCCCTATTTTGAAAGAGCGCAACATGATTCAATACGATGCCCTACCCAATCGAGAATATGAGATCAAGGGAAGCAAGGAGGGCTATTACGATAATACGGTGATGGTGCCAATAGGGGAACTCGAACCTGGGACCGAGCGGATAACCGTAAAAGTAGAGCTTACCAAAATACCTCTTTATCCCCCATTACCGCCACTGGACGTGGCCTCGGCCGATATCCTACTGATAGAAAATATTAGTGGCAAGAATCAAAGTTTTGTGCTGCCAGGGGATTCGGTTTATTCTTACGAGGGCAGTGAAACCCAACTGCAGACTGCATTGGCCGCTAGCAATATTGAGGTAGGCCAGGTTATCCGCATCAGTAATATTTACTTCGACCTGGATAAGTGGAACATCAGGGAAGATGCACGAACTGAGCTCGACAAGCTAGTGGCCCTGATGGCAGTTTATCCGCAAATGAAGCTGGCCATGGATGCGCATACCGATTCACGGCAAACCGATAATTATAACGATGTGCTTTCTCAAAAACGGGCCCGTTCTACCATGAATTACCTAGTGCGCAAGGGAGTTTCCCGAGATCGCTTACAGCGTGCCCATTTTGGTGAGCGGAAACTGGTAAATGACTGTGGCAACGATGCCCAATGTACTGAAGCTCAGCATCAGTTTAATCGCCGCACCGAATTCGAAATAATCTCTTACTAAGAATTATTGCTAACCATTTCTTTGGCCTCTGCCCTTTTTGGGCAGAGGTTTTTTTATGTCTAGGTTACGGATGTAATGACAGCCTCTGGATTGCCAGATTTCTTAGCAGTTGAATAAATATATTTAACGGTTAAAATAAGGGGTAATAGATGAGTAGAGCGCTTGTGTTGTTAGTTTTTGCTGTTTCCATGATGTGTTTGACATCATCAGCACAGTTAGCTTTTGAGCCACACAATAGTGCACTAAAGCAAGCCGATCGGTATTTTAACCGACAAGCTTATGAACATGCCCTGGTGCTTTATCACAAGGTCATATCCAAGGAACCGCAATCTCCTAAAGTGAAACTGCGCATTGCCCATTGCTACCGGCTGTTGAAAGACCACAAAAATGCCGCCTTTTGGTTTGGCCAAACTTTGGGTTCAAAGCATGGAGAACCCACCGAGGACTTCCTTTTTTATGCTTCTAGCCTATGCCAAATCCAGCAATATGCCGAAGCTAAAATTTGGTACGGTCGGTATTTGCAGAAGTTCCCGGATGATACCCAGGCACAAGCAGCATTGGCTTCTCTGAGCAATATGAAGAGCCTGATAAATCCTAATTTTCAGATCGAAGCTTTCCAGATGAGCGGGTTGGAGGCAGCCACCTTCAGTCCTACAATCTGGAACGACAATCTGGTATTTGTGGCTCCTGGAAACACCGGCGGTATAGCTAAAAAGGTAGCCGCCTGGGATGAGTCAGCATATTTCGACCTTTACTGTATCTCCCTGAAGCGCCGGACTGCCTATCCGCACCTAATGCCGGAGTCTCTTAACTCCATCTATCATGAAGGTCCCGCCCATTTCTTTGATGAGGGACGGCAGGTGATACTTACGCGGAGTTCAGGTTCGAAAAGTGTCAAAAAATCCAGGAACCTGCAGCTTATGAGTTCAAAGCGTAGCTCCAATGGCCACTGGAAGGAGCCCGAACCTTTGAATATTTGCCATCCTGAAGTTTCCATGGGCCATCCAAGCCTTGATGAAACTACCTTCACCTTATATTTTGTATCCGACATGCCTGGTGGTTACGGTGGCACCGATATCTACAGATCTAAACTGGTAGGCGGAGTATGGCAGCAGCCGGTAAACCTAGGGCCGGAGATTAATTCCCCCGGAAATGAAATGTTTCCCAGCTTTCATAAAGGGAGTTTGTATTTTGCATCGGATGGACGCGGAGGCTTGGGTGGGTTAGACCTGTTTATTTGCCGCGACCTGAAGTCTTCATCTCCACCCAATAATTTAGGTTATCCCATTAATAGTCCCCAAGATGACTTTGGATTGGTTTGGCAAACGGAATCTGATGGTTTTCTTTCATCTAACCGCCAAGGCAAGGATCAGATATTCAAGTTCAGTTACATCGCTCCTAAAAACTGAGGGTTCCTCGAGTGTGATCCTTGAGAAATCGCAAACTTTTGGTGGTACCCAAATACCGGACATGTACCAGATTAAATTGATCGTCGAAGGTATCTAGCAAGACCGTATATTCCAGGTCAATACTTTTCAGAGGCTTTACCTTGGTAACTTCCAGGTAACACCAAAGTACATCATTCTCAATCTCATAGCCCAGGTATTTAATTTCGAGTGGCTTTCCATTGATACGGAGTTTTAGTTTCTTTTTTAGAAAATCCTTCAAATCATTATCTATCAATGATTTATCTCTATTATCAAAATAGTTATCCACATTCGTCTGACTGCCCATCGCCAATTCCAGGTCGTCCACAAACATGCGACTGGAAATTTGCAATGACCTTTGATCTTTCTGATATTCTATATCGCAAATACTTACATGCAAAGGATGCATGTTCATGAGCAGCAGACCGGTGAGCCATATAAGTATGCCTTGAATCATTGTTATTTGAGGAGCTGGGTTTCAAAATTATACATTATTATTGCAAATTGTCTCAAGATTTGTACCAATAATATAGTTGATGAATGAATTTTATCTTTATCTGAGACTGGGTCTGGAACACATCTTGGATTTTGGAGGTTACGATCACATCCTGTTCGTAGTGGCTCTTACAGCGGTATACCTGGTAAAGGATTGGACAAAAGTATTAATTTTGGTAACGGCATTTACCGTGGGTCATTCCATAACCCTCGCTTTGGCCACTTTCAACATCATTAAGGTCGATCAGGACTTAATTGAATTACTCATACCTCTGACTATCATCATCACTGCATTCAGCAATTTGTTTAAGAAAACTACCGGTAACCGTCGAAACGTGCAGAGTAATTACCTTTTTGCTTTGTTTTTTGGACTGATCCACGGGTTGGGGTTTTCGCAATATTTAAGAAGTTTACTGGGCAAAGATACCTCCATTGTAAAGCAATTATTTGCCTTTAATCTAGGATTAGAGGTAGGTCAAATAATAATTGTTGCACTTTTTTTGCTGTTGTCTTTTATTACGGTGACGGTCTTGGGAGTAAAGCAAAAGAACTGGAACTTAATTGTTTCTTCTATAGTAATAGGGATAGCCCTGGGACTGATTATTAAATAAACGATCAAAGCATTCACAGACGAACATGAAAAGGATAATATTATGGACATTGGCCGCATGGTGCGGGAACATAGCCATAGCACAGGACTACCAGCAAAAATTTGAGCAATTAGGTACTATGCTGCCTA
>JAOTYN010000226.1 GCA_029861825.1 Cyclobacteriaceae bacterium | reverse complement strand
GTTTTGGCCAGGGCTACCCGCGATTTCTCACCTCCGCTGAGCACTTTTATTTTCTTGAACACTTCGTCATCGCTGAACAGGAAGCATCCCAGCACATTGCGAAGTTCCTGTTCTGTTTTGCCGCTGCCCGCTTGCTTCAACTCTTCCAGAATTTCATTGTTAACATTTAAGGCTTCCAGTTGATGCTGCGCGTAAAAGGCCATATTTACATTGTATCCTAATTGACAATGACCTTCTATGGATTCAGTGCCTGCAATAATGCGTAATAAGGTGGATTTTCCTTTGCCGTTAGCGCCAATCAGGGCAATCTTGTCCCCCCGTTCGATCTGGGCAGAGCTGTTTTCAAAGATCTTTAAGGGACCGAAAGACTTCGAAACATGTTCCAGGGTACTGACGAACCTGCCGGATTTTTGTTTAAAATCGAATCGAAAATTAACCGGAGCTACCGTATCGCTTATGGCTTCGATCTTTTCCATGCGTTCCAGTGATTTAATACGGGATTGTACTTGTCGGGCCTTACTGGACTTGGCCCGGAAGCGATTGATGAACTGCTCGGATTGCTTGATCTTTTGTTGTTGGTTTACAAAGGCATTATTTTGTATTTCTGAACGCATGGCCTTTTCTTGCAGGTACCGACTGTAATTGCCGGGGTAGGTGGTCAGGGTTTGCTGTGCGACCTCTACTATGGACAGGCAAACTTGATCGAGAAATCTGCGGTCGTGCGATACCACCAGAACCGCTCCATCGTAGGTTTTTAAATATTGCTCCACCCATTTGATGGATGGCAGATCCAAGTGGTTTGTGGGTTCATCCAGCATCAACAGATCGGGCTTTTCCAGGAGAAGCTTTGCCAACATTACCCGCATGCGCCAGCCCCCGGAAAACTCGCTAAGAGGTCGGCCAAGATCATTGGTGGTGAATCCGATCCCTTCCAGTATTTCTTCAGCTTTGGCCTGCAAGGAGTACCCGTCCAAGCCTTCGTATCGTTCCTGTAAGGCACTGAGCTTATCTACCAGGTGGTCCTGGTATTGGGTGTCCATTTTGTGCAGGACATCTGCAATCTGCTTTTGTAGCTCATTGGCCTCTTTGAAAGCCTGCATAGCTACCTGTAGAATGGATTCCTCCGAACTGTAGGACATCAAATCCTGATCCAGAAAACCTATGGTGGTTTGAGCACTTTTGCTTATCGACCCGCCTGCCGATTCATAATCTCCATTAATTAAGCGCAAAAGAGTTGATTTTCCCGTACCGTTAAGCCCGATCAACCCAATTTTGTCCTTGGGCTTTATATGAATAGAAGCATCTTTATACAGAGGCCGATCTCCTATATGATAGGTAAGATTGTTTATGGCAATCATGTTTGCAAAAATAAGCAAGAGCAGGCGTTTTAAAAACCTTAGCCTAAAGCAGTGTTACAATGACCATAAAAGAGTTATTGAACTCCCTTTATCCCTTAATTTACGGTAGTACAAACCCTGTTAGCTGGTTTTCAAAAGGTATTTATAGGTAACATGTCATACCTAGCCCACAATGGGTGATTATATGATCTTTTTGAGGGCAAATTTTGCATTTCAAGTATAAACAGGGTAAGTTTGCCCCAAGAAAAATCCCCCATTAAAAGTGATGTGGTTGAGGTTTAAAATCAGAATAATTTCAATGCAAGCCCTCATGTCGTTAAGCAAGCTTAACGTCCAGCCCATCCAGAACTGTTAATTTTTCACTAAACAGTTCTCAGCAGTGTATCCATAACTAAAACAATATAATATGAAGAGGTTTTTACTCATTAATTTGATCTTAGCTTTCGCCTTGGGTATCCAGGGATGGGCGCAAGATCGAACGGTAACGGGGAATGTCACCTCGGCCGATGACGCCGCCGGCTTACCGGCCGTCAATGTGATTCTCAAGGGAACCACCACCGGCGCCACCACTGATGTAGACGGAAACTACAGATTATCCGTTCCCTCAGCAGGTGGAATACTGGTGTTTTCATCCATTGGATTTGAAACCCAAGAGATCGATATCGGAAATCGATCAGTAATTGACGTGGCCATGGCCGCAGATGTAACGGAGCTTTCCGAGGTGGTAGTGGTAGGGTATGGTACCCAGATCAAGCAGGATCTGACCGGTAACATCGCTCAGGTAGATGGTGCGGATATCCAGCACATCCCGGTTAACAGCTTTGAGCAGGCCATTCAAGGTCGCGCTGCTGGAGTTTACGTGCAAGCCAATAATGGAAAATTAGGACAAGGTATTCAGGTACGTGTTCGAGGTTCTTCCTCGGTATCTGCCTCTAATCAGCCTTTGTATGTGGTTGACGGTGTACCCATTACTACTTCAAATTTGTCCGTTAATACTGCACAGACTAATCCATTATCCGATATTAACCCCAATGATATTGAATCTATTGAGATTCTGAAGGATGCCAGTGCAGCGGCCATTTATGGTTCGCGAGCCGCTAATGGAGTAGTGCTGATCACTACCAAAAAAGGGAAATCCGGTAAAACACAGTTTGACGTGGATCTGTTGTGGGGTACCAGTGAACCTTCAAATGAAGTGGATTGGCTAAATAGGGATCAATACTTTGAGCTTTTCGACGAGGCCTTTGCCAACTCCTCCAGTGACGGAACGGTTAACGGTACATTATTCGGACTGACTAGGGAGGATCTTTACGATATATTTGTACCTGGTTGGGACGATGCCCAAAATTTCGATACTGATTGGCAGAAATTGGCCTTTCAAGATGCCGGTATTAAACAAATTGATATATCTGCTTCCGGAGGTACGGATAAGACGCGATTCTATGTATCAGGCCAGTACTCTGATCAAGCGGGTTTACTAACCGCTAATAACTTCGAGCGATATTCCGGAAGGATTAATTTGGATCATCAGGCCAATGATAAGTTAAGTTTTGGCTTGAACTTTTTATTGTCCAGAAGCTTGAATGAAAGATTGTCCACTGACAACGCCTTCTCAACTCCCCTGCAAGCAATCGCCCAGTCACCGGTGCAATCTCCTTTTGATCCGGATGGACCTGGTGGATTGAACCAAAATACCCTGTACTATAACTTCTTGTTGCATCGGGATTTTGCAAATTTTGAAACCGTGGTGTTCCGGAATTTGACTAATCTTTTTGCTAGTTATGATATCACTCCCGAACTGAAGTTCACTTCTAAATTCGGGCTGGATGTGCTCACGCAAAACGATGAGGAGTTTTACGGCAGGTCCACCAATGCAGGCGATGGTGGCCGAAATGGTACTGGTGTGAATAGTTGGGCACAGGTGGTTAACTATACCTTGGATAACTATTTCACTTATAACAAGAACATTAATGAGGACCACGACCTGTTAATTACAGCGGGTATGAGTTATCAACAATCCAGAACCGATGTCAGCTTTGTAGAGGGACAGCAGTTTCCTAATGACCGCTTCACGCAAATTGCCAGTGCCGCGGAATTTACCGATGGTAGCTCTACCGAGACTAACTATCGTTTCCTGTCCTATTTTGCCAGGGCCAACTACAAATTTAAAAACCGATATCTTTTAGAAGTGAGTGGACGTGTTGATGGATCATCGCGATTCGGTTCCAATGAGCAATACGGAACCTTTCCGGCGGTTTCGGCAGGATGGATCATGACCAACGAAGGCTTTCTCAGCGGGTCTGGCGTTTTCAGTTTCTTGAAATTAAGGGCAAGTTGGGGTCTCGTAGGTAATGCGGAAATTGGAAATTTCCCCAGCCGTGGATTGTTTGATGGAAGTGGCGCTTATGCCGGTTTTGCTGGTACGGCTCCTACTCAAACTCCTAACCCTGATTTGAAATGGGAGGAAACCACACAAATTGATGTCGGTTTGGACTTCGGTATTTTGAATGACCGAATTACTGGAGAAATTGATTACTACCAGAAGAAGACCACAGATCTGTTGTTGAACGTGAACGTACCCGGTTCTACAGGTTTTCGCACTCAGACACAAAACGTGGGTGAATTGGAAAACAGCGGGTTCGAGTTTGTAGTTAATTCTACAAACCTGATAGGTGAGTTCGGTTGGACCACCAGTTTCAACATTGCCTTCAACGACAACGAGATCACTAACCTGGATGGACAGGTGATCGAAGGTGGTTTCATTAACAGGGCCGTTGAAGGAGAGGCCATTGGAGTGTTCTTTGGACCTGAGTACGCAGGTGTGGATCCGGATAATGGAGATGCACTATACTTCTTGAACGATGGTACTGAAGGTACTACCAACAATGTTAATGATGCTACTCAAGTAGTGATCGGTAACCCTAACCCGGATTTCGTTGGTGGTTTCGTCAACGATTTTAGCTATAAGGGAATTGATTTGAATATTTTCTTTCAATTCGTACAAGGAAATGACGTTTATAATGGTGCTGGAAGATTCCAGGAAACCAGTGGTGATTTCTATGATAACAACACCGTATATCAACTGAACCGCTGGCAAAACTCCGGAGATATTACCGATGTGCCTCAAGCCAGGTTGTTCGGTGGTAATGGAACAGCGCATTCATCCAGATATTTGCAAGACGGTTCATACGTTCGACTTAAAACGGTAACCTTAGGTTATAATTTACCATCCAGTCTACTGGATCGTATTAACCTGAGAAGTGTAAGGATTTACGTAAGTGGCCAGAATCTGTTGACCTTTACCAAATACGGTGATGACGGTCGAGCAGGTTGGGACCCTGAAGTAAACACAGATTTCCTAGCGGGAAACATTGGTTTGGGTAATGATTTCTATGCAGCTCCCCAACCAAAGACCTTCTCAGTAGGATTAAACGTAGGATTTTAAGTCAGAACAAGAAAATGAAAAACAAAATGAAAACATTTATAAAAAATCTGGCTCTATCCACAGCGTTTTTGGTATTGATCTTTGCTTGCGATGGCAGGCTGGATGTGGAGCCACAGCAATCTATTTCGGATGATACCGCCTTAGGTACTTCCGATGATGTACAAGCCGCATTGGTAGGGGCCTATGACGAATTAGGTAATGCCGATATTTGGGGAGGAGATTTCTTGATGCATGCAGACTTGTATGCAGATAATGGAGAACTTTTCTGGAATGGATCCTTTATTGGCCCTCGTCAAATATTTAACAAAGTAATCTTAACAGACAACGGTGAAGTTGCGGAGATCTGGTTGGAAGCCTATGAGACCATCAATAGAGCCAATAATGTATTGAGCGCTTTAGATGCAGTCGATGCCGATGAAAGAAACAGAGTGGAAGGTGAAGCCAAGTTTGTAAGAGCGGTCACCCACTTCTACCTGGTGTTGTTCTTTGGTAAAGACTACGGCGATGGGGATCCCAACAGCAATTCCGGAGTGCCATTGGTATTGGAGCCTACCAGGGCTATTGATGCTTCAAGTCAGGTGAGCAGAGCCTCTGTAGGTGCTGTATATGCCCAGGTTTTAGCGGATCTTCAAGATGCCGAAAGCTTGCTGCCCACTTCCAACGGTTTCTTTGCTACTACCTACTCGGCTTCAGCGATGCTGTCGCGAGTGTACATGCAGCAAAGAAATTATGCGGCTGCCGCCAATGCGGCTAACACCGTAATAGCTTCCGGAGCTTTTACTTTGACTCCTACGTTTATTGCGGCATTTAACAATGCAACGAATACCTCAGAAGATGTTTTTGCTATTCAGGTAACTTCTTCCGATGGTAGCAATGGCCTGAACACCTTTTATGCACCTGCGGAAAATGGCGGTCGTGGCGACATTGATATAACCGATACTCATCTGCTACTATATGAAGTTGGTGATGACCGGTTAAATCAATTTTATTTTGACCAGGCGGGATCACGCAGAACCGGTAAATATGTAAATGGTATTGATGCCAATGTTACCAATATCCGTCTGGCGGAGATGTACTTGACTCGATGCGAGGCTAATATCCGCGCTGGATCTACCGTAGGGGACACTCCTCTTAATGACATCAATGTGATCCGTGCTCGCGTAGGACTTCCTGCTTTAGTTGCCGTAACCGAAGCGGATGCACTGGCCGAGCGTAAGCTGGAACTGGCTTTTGAAGGCGCCAGCTTGTGGGATGTTAAAAGGACCGAAGGGAATGTAGGCTCCTTGCCCTGGAATGCCAACGAACTGGTGTTCCCCATTCCTCAAAGGGAAATCGATGCCAATCCGAGTTTAACTCAAAATCCTGGTTACTAGGAGGATTTGCAAACCTGATAATAAAAAAAGCCGGAGGTTCACCTCCGGCTTTTTCTTTATATATGCATTCCCTGTCTTTGTCACATAAAGTCAATAGGAATAATAATCTTAGTTTGATCCCACATCATAACCAGTTCCGCACTCTGCGCTTTTTGCTCAAAAGCAATGGTAAAGGGCTCATATACCTGATCCGTATTGGCGGAAGGCACATCCAACCTCAACACGTCGAATTTCTGGTTATAATTATAGGCACCCCATTGTCCCAGCTCACTATTAAAGATAATGGTCCAATGGTCTTCATGGGGGATGGTAAATAGTGTGTAGGTACCCGCTTTTAGCAGATTCCCTCCAATCTTAACGGACTGGGTTATGGTAACTTCCGTGGCTTCATTGGCCCCGGTACGCCATACTTTTCCGTAGGGCAACAGATCCCCGAATATCTGGCGACCCCGCTTGTGGGGACGGCCATAAGTGACCTTCATATAGATGTCCTCATATTTCATGGTCACCATCTCCAGAGGACTAGGACGGGGCTTCAGAGCCTCTTGTGCATAACAGTCGGTGATCTGCCAGCTGATTAACAGGAACATCACCAGCAAGGGCTTTATTATTCTTCTCATTTCATTTAAAATTTGTCTAACCTGTTCGAATATTGATGAATATACAATAATTTTACCAAACTGGTCTTTGGCCAAAATTATTTTCAAATGTCCTTAGAACGACCCGAATTCGACGATATTTTCATGGAGCTGGCCGTAAATTTGGCCAAACGTTCGCATTGTATAAAGCGGCATGTAGGAGCTGT
>JAOTYN010000225.1 GCA_029861825.1 Cyclobacteriaceae bacterium | reverse complement strand
ATGCAAGATCTGTGCCTCAGAAGCCAGCGCCCCTGTTATAAATGCCAGTAGAAATACTATTTTTTTCAAACTAATAGATGAGGCATTGACCCCTTTTCGCAATCATAATGGTTTTTCGAACAAAATAGTTTAGCAAATATAATTTTTATTTAAACGAGGGTTCTTCCAGTTAGTTGCCTTTCATAGCTGCAAACTGGTGGTGAAACAGTACAATAGTTTCAATTCCCTTTAAATAGTTGAAAACTCCATAGCTTTCATTAGGGGAATGAATAGCATCTGAATCCAAGCCAAAACCGAATAAAACGGTTTGTAATCCCAGAACTTCTTCGAACAAAGCCACAATAGGTATGCTGCCGCCATCTCTGGTGGGTATAGGCTTCTTGCCCCAGGCTTCCTCAAAAGCTTTACTAGCTGCCTGGAAGGCCAGGGAATCGGTGGGTGTGACTGCAGGTTGACCACCATGATGGGGGGTAACCTTCACTTTTACCGACGCTGGGGCCATAGCTTTGAAGTGTCCTGTGAAGAGTTCGGTTATCTCTTCATGATCCTGATGGGGGACTAACCGCATGGAAATTTTTGCAAAGGCTTTGGAGGGCAGTACGGTTTTAGCCCCTTCACCGGTGTATCCTCCCCAAATTCCGTTAACGTCGAGAGTCGGGCGAATGCCGGTTCGTTCGATGGTGGAATAACCATCTTCTCCCTGTATGGCGGCTATACCCAATTCGGTTTGATATTGTTGCAGGTCAAAAGGAGCTTCGGCCATTTCATCTCTTTGCCCAGATGTCAGCTCCTGGACCTTGTCATAAAAGCCGGGAATGGTGATCCTGCCCTGGTCGTCGATCAACGAAGCGATCATCTTACACAATACGTTTATGGGATTGGCCACGGCACCGCCGTATACTCCAGAATGCAAATCGCGGTTAGGGCCGGTCAGCTCAACTTCTACATAGCTAAGCCCTCTCAGGCCGGCTGTTATAGAGGGTGTTTCGTTAGATATAATGGCCGTATCGGATATCAGGATAACATCTGCAGCTAGTCTTTGGGCATTTTCACGAACAAAGATCTCTAAATTGCCAGACCCTACTTCTTCCTCGCCTTCCAGCATAAACTTTAGGTTACAGGGAGGCTGACCTTGTTGCATCATTATTTCCAAGGCCTTAATGTGCATATAGAGTTGACCCTTGTCATCACATGCACCTCTGGCGTAGATTTTATGGTCCTTAATAACCGGCTCGAACGGCGGGGAATCCCATAATTCATAGGGATCTGCAGGTTGGACATCATAATGACCATACACCAGCACTGTGGGAAGTGTAGGATCGATTATCTTTTCGGCATACACAATGGGATGCCCGGCGGTAAGGCACACCTCAACGGTGTCAACCCCAACTTTTTCCAAAGCAGCCTGCAGATAAGCGGCAGCTTTTTGCACGTCATCTTTGAACTTACTATCGGCACTCACTGAAGGAATGCGCAACAGCTCCATTAGTTCATCCAGAAAGCGTTGTTGATGTTGATCAATGTAGGACTTAATCTGATTACTCATATTAACTTAGCGATTTTTCTTGGTACGAAAATTGGCTTTATTTTCCGTACCATTCAAAATTCTAAGAATATTTTTTTTATGAGTAAAGATCACTGCTATAGAGAAAATAAAACCGAATACCACCAGTATCTGGTCATTGGGTTGAATGTCGGTAAGCAATAGCGTAAGAGGAAAGCTCAAGGTCCCCATTATGGAGCTTATTGAAACATAGCGAGTCAGTAGTAATACGATCATAAATACCGCTACGCAGATCGCTGCGGCCAGTGGATTTATTCCCAGTACCATACCTAGTAGGGTTGCCACACCCTTACCGCCGCGAAATCCTATATATATGGGAAATATATGACCCAATACTGCGCTGATCCCAAAAATAAGTTTGACCAGGATAATCTGTGTTTCCGGAACGAAACCCAGCTGCATCCAGACTGTGGCCAAAGTAACGGCTGTTAATCCTTTGAACACATCCATGGCCATCACCAGGACTCCTGCCTTACGGCCCAGTACCCGGAAGGTATTGGTGGCTCCGGCATTTCCACTACCGTAATCCCGTATATCGATCCCGTGATACGCTTGACCCACCCAAACTGAAGAGGGTAAAGAACCCAGAAGATAGGCTAGAACTACACCGATAGCTATGGTTTCGAAGGTCATATGTGTGCTGATTTTTTAAAAAAGGCGCTCTGATTATAGTTAATTAATAGCAATTTTAAAAACCGTCCTCGTCCTCATCTTCGTCGGACTTTTCTTCTTCAAAAGTAGTAAAATCCTCATCCAGTACCTCTTCTTCAGCGAAAGTGTTGATCTCATAGGGCTCGTCTATTCCCAAATATTCCCTCCTGAACCGGTCGATAAAATCAAGCATACCCTCCAAATCGGATGTGGTAAAGGCATATTCGCCAATGCCGGTACGTGCTATCTTGCTGCCCTTATTCACTTCCTGTAAGAACTGCTGGTCTCCTGAATAGACATAAAGTCTATTTTCGATATAACCAAAATAGTAATAAGTGGAAGGGGAGGCTTTCAAGAATAAGTGTACTTCGTCTTCACCTTCGGTTTTACGGATCTCCAGGAACCCATCTAGTTTGGCATTGATCTCATTCTCCAATATGTTCGATACTCCCAGTTTGCCTACGCTGTACCAGCTGTTGTACTCTGTTGACCATTTCATGTTGACACTGTTAAGCACCAGAGAACGCGCCAGCTGATTACTAACACTGGCTAGTGATACAAATTCACTGACCGAACGCACCTGGTAGTCCCGGGCGGCTTTTTCTCCTACAGCATCAGCCATCTTGAACAGCAAGGTAGATTGATCTGTTTTAGAGGCTGGGGCACCTACGCGGGCCACAATATCGTCGGTATTGGCCGCCATTATTTCCATAGCTTTGACCGGCAGATCAAATTGATAGGCCTGGAATGAGTTCAAGGCTATACTTTTTTCCTTTAAGTTACCCTTACCCTTGCCTGATGCGGTGAGGCCGATGTTGGTTTTGGGATAGAGCAAATTCAACTTCCCTTCAAATCGTATGTCGGTAGTATTGTCGTTGTAGGCAAGAACTTCTCCGGCCAGGGCATTGCCTTTAATTTTATTGGGATGAATAACCTGATACTCACTTTTGGCGGAGTCGTAGGAAAATAGTCCTCGTGCATTGAATACTTCCAGGTCGCGAGGACTGCGCTTTTCACTAATAAAGGTTCCGTAGACCTCTCCGTTATCAGCATCTATGTTGAATCCTGAGGTTAGGGGTTGTCCGGTCTCTGTTACCGCCTCACTAACATTTATGACCAGATCCTGTACCTCTGAATCGCTGCTGTGTGCCAACCAGGAATCATTGTCCGCCATATTTTTTAGATCCAGCTTGATAAAGCCGTCCATTTGTAAGATGCGGCGATTAGCATAAAGTGTGACATCTCCCTTATAAAGCGTACTGGGCATGATATAGATATTATCACTTTCTTTGATCTCTCCGGTACCTATGGTAAATACCTGGTTGCCGCTAAGCTTTTTATCCCGTACCAGCAAGAAGTTCTCAAAGTTGATCTCGAAAGTATCATTGGTAGCATTTACATACTGATATACAGCATTACCAGAAAAGGCGTGCCTGGCGGTTACCAGGATCTCACCATTATAGAGGTTATGGTACTCATTAAGAGTATCCATGGAGATCCGGGCATTCTTAAATTTTTCTATGCCAGCATTTTCTCGGATCAATACCCGGTTGCTGTCTGGTACAATCATAGCATCAGCCACTTTCATATAAGGTACTCCCAAAACCTCCATTTCCAGTTTGTCAATATCGTATAAGGCTTCTGTGGCGCTAAATACCAGTGAGTCCATTTCAGGTTTGGTCGTATAGAAATAAGACTGACTGATGTCTACCTCTTCAGACTTCTTCATGGTTATGGTTTTTTCATCCAGATTCCAGCGGGCTTCGCTTATCGAGGTTCGAATCTGGGTAAAAGGAAAGTCCAGTACCGACATGCCTTCAACCTCCGACTTAATATCGGCATAATTATTTTCCAGGTCAAAATTCAGAGTTACTCCTTCCGCTGACAAGGATGGTTTTTTGGGATCGGAGGATTTTACAATGAACCTGGCATTGTTGGCGGCTAGTTGATTTTCTTCTAGGTAAAAGTTTTCGGACTTGGAGGCCGATCCCCGGGTTGATAATGTGCCGTCTGCAAAGAACCCTCCGGTAGTGATCAAAGTCGTGCCATCCAGGGTAGCAGTATTGGCGTACAATTGAAAAGGTTCTTCCTTGGAGGTAATATACATACTGTCCGTTTTAGGGAACCACAACATTCTGAAATTATTAATTGATGCTTCCGGGAATGACACTTCCTTGAAAATACCCGGTTCTGTGGCAGCAGTTATCCCATCGGTGGTCACCGAATCGGTATAATAGACGAAATCATCGCTATTAAGGGTGGTGGTTAGGAAATCGACTTTTCCACTGGAACGCAATCCGCGTTTGTCCATGGAGATCTGGTTGTATACGGTACCGGTTCCGTTATACGTTTTGAATCCCACATAGGGGAGTTTATGAACAAAACCCAGGCTACGATCTGGCATTATAGTAAGCTCTTCCTCAAACTCTGGGAAAATGCCCCCTGATGTAAACACCCCTTTAAATTTGATAACCGTAGGATCACTGGCACTGGCGCTGTCCAACTCAAAGGCGGGAATGGTGAAGTAAATGGATTTATCATAAACACCATCCAGAATCTCTTCTCCGTCGAAATACACCACTGCTCCCACATCAGCTTTAAAGATAGGATACTCCGGATAAATTCGACGCGCTGATTTGTTGTTTGGCTTATTTATATAAAGCACTCCCGCGGTCTCTACCAATTGGTTGGTAATGTCCAACTTTACATCCCGGTCAAAATCGTCGCCCGGTTCATCTACACTGAAAGTAATGGAATCGATTTTGGGCAGTGCAATGAGGAAACTGTCATAATCGAATCGAAAATTGCGGCCGATAAACTGGAAATTGCCGGCGTTTATAAACCCGTCAAAGCGGAAATCGCGGTTTTCCAGCATCACGATTTGTTGTTTTTTAGGGCGAATATGCACATCCAACAGCTCACTAATATAGAATTTGTTGATCCCGCGGATGGTAAACTCATTTTTTGCCAGATTCAGGGAGGCGTTGGATTTTCCGGGAGAGATCGAAGGTATCATGATATTGTCAAAATCCTTGCGGTCCTGTTTGGACAACACAAAATGAAAGCCTTTGCGCTTAATTTTTACCCAGCCCGATTGAGAGTTGAAATCGATATAACCGTCGCGCATGAGACCAAGCATAGCCCCCCGGATCTTTTCCGGATTTTGGCCGAGTTTTTTGGCCATGTCGTCGGAATAAAACTCACTGGTATTGTTTTTTCTGGCATAGGCCACGGCCATCATTAAGGGATTGAATCCGTAAAGAGCCACCAGGGCGTCAAATTTCTTGTCGTTGTAGTATTCCTGGGATTCAAATTTTGAAGGAATCTTATTTTTTGCACTTAGAATGCTGACGTCCAGGCTGTCGGCATCCATATCCCATTTTAACATATCCGCAGTAAAATAGGTGTTGAAATAAGATGAAGCATACGCCATATTCTTGAAACTGCCCTCATCCTTAAGGATAGTTACCACGTGGTTGTCAGGGCGATACTTAAATCGCACAGCCGGGTTGTAAATGGAATCATTGGCATGAATAATAGTGATGGCAGCCCGGGGCGTTGTGATCACAGAATCTTGAAATTGGAAACTCCTGGAAACTACTTTCAGCTTGGAGCCATGCTCACCGGCAATCTCTATTTTAGTATTCCCTCCCATCAAGGAAGCACTGTAGATGCGATCACCTCTCAATGCGAATCCTCCCTGGTAACTTAAGCGCTCATCGGCCAGGCCCTCAATTTTTATATTTTCACCAAAGGAGATAAACCTGGGGTAAGAATCGTCACGGGTCTTGCCACTGCCGCTTCGGAATTCGAACACTCCCTTTACGTCTCCGGAAATCTTCCCTCGGTATACCATGTTGGCGTTACTAGCTCTAAGGTATGGTTTATCGATCTCAAAATTATAGGCGCTCAATTCACAGTAAACATCATTGGGGTCCAAATGGGACATGGACCAATCGAAACGCCCTTTGCTACCTACGAAAATTTTTGAATTAGGCATAACCGATCCACTGGTGTTTTGCAGAATGGCGGAGTCATTTTTGGTGACAAAGATCAAGTCCACATCGGTTAGTTCGATGACTGGTCCTTGGACGGGTGGTTGAGGTTCATCCTCACTGATCACCGCAGCAACGTCGGTATTCTGAACTTCTTCGTTTGCTTCCCAGTTCGTGTCCCAGTCATCGCTATCACTGTCCCAGTCGTCAAACCACTGATCATCCTGTTGTTCAACCTCCTGCGTTGGTTCTTGCTCTGCTACCGGTTCATCCTCAACAACTGCGACGCCGGCCGCATAATCGAAATCTATCTTTCCTCCGCCGATGTGAAGCGAGTTGTAAGAGGTATTAAAAAGTGAGTGGCTGTTTAGAACTGTGCGTGCTGCTCCCATAAAGGTCAAAAGATCTTTTACATTTTGGCCTTTTGCCGTTTGTTCCATAGTACGCAGCAGGTTATTGAACACAGCGCCATCCACTTCAGAATTGGTGGATGCTTCAGTTAATAGACGCACCATGCGCTCAAAATTTCCTCTCTTCACCCGGCTTGCGGCCATAAATTGACCTGTGGTAATGATCTGTTGTCGGTGCTGGTCGGTAAATTTGTTGTTCCACAGTTGTTCAAAGTCATTTATGACAGGATTGGGCTGGGTATCATTACTTTCTGAAAGCAGGGAGGATAGCTCCATGATAAATTCTTGAGGCTTATCGGATAAACGATAATTTTGGGCTTGGATCAACCCAGGAAATATCAACAACCATAATAAAAGGTATCGCA
>JAOTYN010000224.1 GCA_029861825.1 Cyclobacteriaceae bacterium | reverse complement strand
TGCGATATCAAGATTTCCAATTCGACCGCTCCATTTATGTGGTTGGCAATGAGCAGGACTATCATTTCAAGGTCCTGTTCAAAATACTGGAGAAATTGGGACGGCCCTACGCATCCGGCATGTTTCATCTGAGCTATGGCATGGTAGATCTTCCCAGTGGTAAGATGAAATCACGTGAAGGTACCGTGGTTGATGCCGACCAGATCGTAGAAGAAATGGTGGAGACTGCACGAAGGCATACCTTGGAGTTAGGAAAAATCGAAGGACTCAATGAGGATGAAGCCAATGAACTCTACAAAGTACTGGGCCTGGGTGCTTTGCGCTACTTCCTTACCAAGGTGGACCCTAAGAAACGCATCATGTTCAACCCCGAAGAGTCCATTGCATTTCAAGGCGATACCGGACCCTTCATTCAATATACGCATGCCCGCATCTCTGCCATCCTAAGAAAGGCTACTGCCATAGGTGTGGGGCCGGTTCAGTTCAATGCTATTGATAAGGTGGAACCCAGTGAACTTATGCTGATCAACTTATTGGCGGACTACCCCTCGCGAATAGCTATCGCGGCCAAAGATTATGCCCCCTCCGTTATAGCTCAATTTGTCTACGAACTGGCCAAAGAGTATAACCGCTTTTATGCAGAAGTTAGCATATTTGGTGAGCCCAGAGAAGACCTCAGAGACCTCCGGGTATTGCTGTCCTCACAAGTAGCCCGTACCATCAAACACGGAATGGGTTTATTAGGGATACAGGTTCCAGATCGCATGTGATATGCCCATGGACAATCAATTCAGCGCTTGGGTAGAAGCAGCCCGCCCCCGAACCTTACCACTGGCGGTAGCCAGCATTGCCATGGGTGGATTCCTGGCGGCATTCAACGGCTCTTTCAACTGGATAATCTTCCTACTCACTGTTGCCACCACCATAAGTCTTCAAATTCTTTCAAATCTGGCCAATGACTATGGGGATAGCATTCACGGGGCCGACCACCATCAGCGTATTGGACCGGAAAGAATGGTACAATCCGGGCTTATCTCACCTCACCGCATGCGGAGGGGAGTTAGGATCATGACATTTCTGTCTTTAATTTTTGGAGTGGGGTTGTTGATATATAGCATGGGGTTTAACACCCCGGCATTTTATCTTTTTCTGGTTCTGGGCATAATGGCCATCTTTGCAGCCATCAACTATACCTCAGGCAAAAAACCTTACGGCTACCGGGGATGGGGAGATCTTTCCGTTATTTTGTTCTTTGGACTGGTAGCCGTTTTGGGGTCTTACTATTTGCAGACCTTACAATTTAGGTGGGCTAACATGTTACCAGCTGTCAGTTGCGGTATGTTTGCCACCGCCGTGCTTAACATTAATAATGTCCGCGATATAGCCAGCGATCGGCAAGCAGGGAAATTATCGATTCCTGTGCGCATTGGGAGAAAACAAGCTACTTACTATCACTGGACCTTGTTATTGCTGGGACTCCTCAGCTCCATTATCTTTACATTAGTTGACTATCGCAATCCTTGGCAATGGTTATTCTTGTTCACCATACCTTTGCTACTGGTTAATGCCTGGGTCATCGCTACAAAAGAGGGCATTCAATTGGATCCCTATTTAAAACAGATGGCCCTCACCACCCTGATATATGTGCTCACCTTCGGTATTGGTCTCACTTTAAGCAGCTAAGACAATAATCTGCTGATGGCCTTGTTTTGTGAAAACAATGGTATATTTTAGCTGAAATCAAATTGATATTTTCCTGACCTATGAAAAAAATACTGGTGCCCACCGATTTTTCGAAACAAGCTGGTTATGCACTGGATGCTGCCGTCGACCTGGCAAAACGAACCGATGCCGAGATAGTGTTGCTGCATGTGGTAGAAGGATTTGTACCAGGCTCTTTCTCAACCATGGGCGGTGTGCCTGACGACTTGGACCAAGAGGTTTTTATGAAGAAGCTTATAGAAAAAAGCAAACGTGATCTGCACAAGCTGGCGGATAAAGATGAAAACAGTGATGTAAAAATAACACCTACGGTTCAGGTGGGTAATGCCTTTACACATATATCCAAAGACATTCTGGAAAATCAGGCAGACCTGGTGATCATGGGCTCCCAGGGCACCTCCGGGTACGAGGAGGTTTTTATAGGATCCAATACGGAGAAAATCGTGCGACATGCCGACTGCCCGGTGATCACTGTAAAGAATCCCGTAGACTTTGATCAGGTGAATGAAATCGCTTTTGCGGCAGATTTTCGGGATGGTGATAATAATGTGATCAAACCCTTAAAGGATTTACAGAATGTATTAGGGGCTAAGCTGCACCTGGTTAAGGTCGATACACCGGGAACTTTTGAAAGTAGCCGCACTATAAAGAAGCGCATAAAAGCATTTGTACAGCAACATGGGCTGGAAAACTATACCATGGAAATATATAATGAGTACACGGAGGAGGACGGGATCATCTACTTTGCCGAAGATATAGATGCCGACCTCATTGCGCTCTCTACCCATGGTCGTACCGGATTGATCCATCTGCTAAGTGGCAGTATTGCTGAGGACGTGGTAAATCATGCACAACGACCCGTTTGGACCTGTAAAGTTGACGACTAATGTCCCGCAAGAAGAATCAAAAGAGAACGGGAGTGGTTTATTCCACGGATCCCCACTATCAGTTTACCGAGGCTGAAGACGCTGAAGAAGATACACTGCCCATTTCACAGCAGAACCTCAGAGTGCAGCTCGATAAAAAATCCAGAGGAGGTAAGAAGGTAACCTTGGTTACCGGATTCCGGGGTACCGAAAGGGACTTGCGGGAGCTGGGTAAAATGTTGAAGTCCCGATGTGGCGTGGGGGGTTCGGCCAAGGATGGAGAAATAATAATCCAGGGTGACTTTGTAACCCGGGTACTTGGAATTCTGCAGGATAAAGGTTACTCCGTGAAAAAGGTTGGTGGATAAGCGGGTAATTTTTACGCTTGCCATTGGTATAAACTAAATGCACATCGTATTTTTGCCCTCATGACGGAGCGAATCCTTATTGTGGACTTTGGCTCACAATACACACAACTTATTGCCAGACGGGTCAGGGAATTAAATGTTTACTGCGAAATTCATCCCTATAATAATGTCCCTCCTTTATCTGAAGTTATCAAAGGCATTATTCTATCAGGCGGACCCAGTTCGGTATCCGATACTGATGCTCCCCATCTTGATCTTTCTCCCTATTTAGGAAAAGTTCCGGTATTGGGGGTTTGCTATGGGGCTCAGTATATTGCCAGCCAAAATGGCGGGCAGGTGACCCCGAGCCGCCATAGGGAATACGGCAGGGCCAGGCTCAGCTCCGTGGACGCCAGCAACGACTTGATGAGGGATATGGAACCGAATTCACAAGTTTGGATGTCGCATGCGGATACCATAACCAGCCTTTCGGATCACTATGAAGTAATAGCCAGTACCACCGATGTAGCCGTTGCTGCCTTTCAGGTGAAAGACCAAACCACATTTGGCATTCAATTCCATCCGGAGGTTACCCATTCGGAACATGGCAAAATCATCTTGAAGAATTTTGTGGTAGACATTTGCCGATGTACACAGGATTGGACACCTGAACAATTCGTGGATGCCACCACCCAGGTATTGCGTAGTAAGTTAGGTAATGACAAAGTGGTGATGGGACTTTCCGGCGGTGTGGACTCCACCGTAGCCGCCACCTTAATTCAAAAAGCCATAGGGGACAATCTGTACTGCATCTTTGTAGATAATGGGCTGTTGAGAAAACACGAATTTGAACAAGTGCTTTCGTCCTACCAGCATATGGGATTGAATATAAAAGGAGTGGATGCCAAAAATCGATTTTATGCTGCTTTGGAGGGCATTAGCGACCCGGAGAGTAAGCGTAAGGCCATCGGAAGGACCTTTATTGAGGTTTTTGACGATGAAGCCCACAAAATACAAGAGGTCAAATGGCTGGGGCAAGGCACCATATATCCCGATGTGATCGAATCAGTTTCCGTAAAAGGGCCTTCAGCCACAATAAAATCCCACCACAACGTGGGCGGCCTGCCAGATTTTATGAAGCTTCAGGTTGTAGAACCCTTAAATACCCTTTTTAAGGATGAGGTGAGGCAGGTGGGATTTTCACTGGAAATTGACCCAGCTATCCTGGAACGACATCCATTCCCCGGACCGGGACTGGGAATACGTATATTGGGCGATATCACTGAAAGCCGTGTCGAAATGCTCCAGGAGGTCGACTATATATTTATTGAAGGTCTTAAAAAATGGGATCTATACAATAAAGTATGGCAGGCAGGCGCTATTCTTTTACCCGTACAATCTGTAGGGGTGATGGGTGATGAACGTACCTATGAAAATGTGGTAAGCCTGAGAGCGGTGACCAGTGTAGACGGCATGACGGCAGACTGGAGCCATCTACCCTACGAATTTTTGGGTGAGGTTTCCAATAAAATAATCAACCAGGTCAAAGGTGTAAATCGGGTGGTCTACGATATCAGCTCCAAACCGCCGGCAACAATTGAATGGGAATAAACTATTGATCATGAGAACTTTTTTGATCTGTTTGCTGCTAACGCTTTCCGTGGAAGCGGCTGTCGGACAATCCTCCAATCCACAAAAGAGCTATTTGAATGGTAAGGAGTTGTACAATAAAGGCCAATTTGCCCTGGCTATTGAAGCTTTTAAACCACTAACTACCTATTCCAATGCTTTTTCGGAATATGCCACTTATTTCTATGGGCTATCCGCTTATCACGACGGGCAAAACGATATTGCAAAAAATATCTTCCTTCAGTTAACCCGCAAATACCCGAACTGGGCTAAGAAAAACGAAGCCCTTTTCTGGCTGGGTAAATTGTATTTTGAAAAAGAGGAATATCAGCAAGGTGTAACCGCGCTACGGGAAATCCGGGATCGCAATATGACCGAAGAAGTTTCGTCCTTGAAGAAAATGCACCTGCAAGATGCCAGTCTCGCTCAATTAAAAACACTCCATAAGGAATTTCCCAACGATTCAGACGTTGGGGAAAGCCTGGCTAAAAAGCTGGCATACAGCAGTTCCGATGACTATGACCAGGAGTTGTTTGAAGATTTAATGCGCAAGTTCAATTTTAAAAAAGAACAGATCAGCGACCTGGCAGTAGGACCTACGGTTATGAAAGAAAGGTACCGGGTGGCGGTTTGTTTTCCTTTTATGACCGATAAGATCAAAGGAGATACAAAGTCCAACTCCAATCAATGGGTTTTAGATCTTTACCAAGGGATTAAAATAGGACAGGACGAATTGAAAAGGCAAAGTGTATCCCTGGAGATATTCGCTTATGACACCAAGCGGGATAGCACGGTAACCGCGGGGATTCTATCGCAAGACGAGATGCGCACCATGGACCTTATCATTGGCCCCTTGTACCCTCAACCCAGCGAACTCGCTGCTGACTTCTCTATCACTAACCAAGTCAATATCTTGAATCCGCTAAGCAGTAACCTACAAATAGTGCGAAATAATCCCTATTCATTTCTGTATAATCCAGGAGAAGCGACTATGGCCCGAGCCGCCGCTGAGTACATGGTGGACCACATCGATAAGAAAAAGAAAGTCTTAATTATATCAGGCTCCAGACCGGGAGATTCTGTGTCGGCATATGCTTATCAGCAAACTCTGATGGAAAAGGATATAGAGATCGTTATGATGGACCCCATCCCCACTGTAGATTCCGAAGAGATCTCAAAATTCATATCCCAGGGACTGATCGAAATACTGGGAGACGGCGAAGAAAATGGGAGGGCGCCCAAAGAAGAGGTAGGGCATATCTATGTGGCCTCCACCGACGAGTTGATCATTACCAATGTGATAGGAATGATTGATATCATAGGACCTGATGTGAGCATAATGGGACATGAAAACTGGCTTCGTTCCCGTTATATTGATTATGCTCAATTGGAGCGTATGGAAGTGTACCTGGCCGCCCCTGCTTTTCTGGATTATACCTCCGATAATTTTAAGCGATTCCATAAGAAATATGTATCACGTATCGGCAGTATGCCCAATCGTTACAGCTTTATGGGGTATGACATGATTATGCTTTTTGGCAAACTGCTGGCACAAGGGGGCACCTATTTCCAGCATGAGTTGCAGAAGCAGGAATTTTTCAAAGGCATCCTGTTTCCCGGTTACAGCTATCAAGAACATAACGACAATCAGTACGTGCCCATCGTGAAGTTCGAAGAGGGCTTACTAACCCAGGTTAACCAAAATTAATAATTAGCCATGCAGAACCGATCTCAAAGCCGATCGTTATTTGATCGGGCAAAAAAGGTAATTCCCGGAGGAGTGAATTCACCGGTCAGGGCTTTTAAAGCTGTTGGAGGCGACCCCCTGTTTATCAAATCGGCCTCTGGTGCCTACATGGAAGATCAGGATGGAAATAGATATATCGATCTGATCAACTCCTGGGGACCGATGATCCTGGGACATGCTTGTAAGGAGATTGAAGAAGCTCTTTCCGCCGCTATCAGCCATTCGGCCTCTTTTGGAGCACCCACCGGTGCGGAGGTGGAAATGGCAGAAATCATCACCGAAATGGTTCCCTCCATCCAGAAAGTGCGTATGGTCAACTCCGGAACAGAGGCCACTATGTCCGCCATAAGACTAGCGCGCGGCTATACCGAAAGGGATAAGATCATCAAATTTGAAGGGTGCTATCATGGGCATGGCGATTCTTTTCTCATAGCCGCAGGTAGCGGAGCCTTAACCATGGGAACTCCCAACAGTCCCGGTGTAACCAACGGTGTAGCTGCCGATACCCTAATTGCCGATTTCAATGACCTTGAATCGGTGAGAAATTTGGTAGCCGCCAACCCCCAACAAATAGCCGCATTGATCATTGAGCCTGTGGCTGGTAACATGGGGTGCATACCGCCAAATCCTGGTTTTTTAGAGGGATTAAGAGATCTTTGTACCCGTGAGGGCATAGTATTGATATTTGATGAGGTAATGACCGGTTTTAGACT
>JAOTYN010000223.1 GCA_029861825.1 Cyclobacteriaceae bacterium | reverse complement strand
TTTTTTTCGATATTTGCAGTCCATTTTAAAGAAAGCAACGATGTCACGAGTATGTCAAATAACTGGTAAGAGGCCTCGCAGCGGGAATAAGGTTTCGCACGCTAACAATAAAAGCAAAAGGAAGTTTTATCCCAATCTGCATAAAAAACGCTTCTACATTCCAGAAGAAGATAAGTGGATCACCCTTAAGGTATCTTCCACAGCGCTTCGCACCATCAACAAAAATGGGATTACCGCGGTGTTAAAAAAAGCTCGGGCCAACGGTAACGTACTAGTTTAAAATTAGAATCTCATGGCTAAGAAAGGAAATAGGATTCAGGTAATTTTGGAGTGCACGGAGCACAAGAATTCCGGTAAGCCCGGTACTTCCCGCTACATCACTACCAAGAATCGCAAGAACACCCCAGACCGGATCGAGCTCAAGAAATACAACCCGATCCTGAATAAAATGACCGTTCACAAAGAAATTAAGTAATCATGGCAAAGAAAGTAGTTGCAACCCTTAAGAAGCAAAGCGGAAAGAATTACGCCAAAGTCATTAAAGCCGTAAAGTCACCCAAAACCGGTGCTTACAGTTTCAAAGAAGAAATGGTGCCCGTGGATATGGTTAAGGAAGTTTTAAAGGGCGACTAAGGACAGGTTTAATATTAATATTTGAAAGTCCCGTCAGGGACTTTTTTTGATGGTTAACTATGGGCATCTTCAGCTTTCTCTCCAAAGAAAAAAAAGAGTCTCTGGACAAAGGTCTGGAAAAAAGTAATCAGAACTTTTTTTCCAGACTCGGTAAAGCCGTAGCCGGTAAATCCAAAGTTGATGAAGAGGTATTGGACGAACTGGAGGAAATCCTAATCTCCTCCGATGTAGGAGTCGATACCACCCTCAAGATCATTGAGCGCATTGAAGGTAGAGTGGCCCGGGACAAATACCTAAATGCCAACGAGCTAGACTCAATATTAAAGGAGGAGATCGCCAGTTTGTTGGAGGAAAACCAAAGCGAAGATGTCTCTGGATTTGCCATACCTGCTCAACATCGCCCCTACATCATCCTGGTGGTAGGGGTCAATGGTGTGGGCAAGACCACTACCATAGGCAAATTAGCCTCCCAGTATCGACAGCAAGGGTATCAAGTGGTGCTGGGTGCGGCAGACACTTTCCGAGCTGCTGCGGTGGATCAACTGAAATTATGGGGTGAGCGCGTGGGAGTACCCGTAGTATCCCATGGCATGAATACAGACCCATCGGCAGTGGCTTTTGACAGTGTGAAACAAGCTGTGGAACAAAAGGCGGATGTGGTGATTGTGGATACCGCAGGCCGTTTGCACACCAAGGTAAACCTCATGAATGAATTGAGTAAGATTAAGCGAGTGATGCAGAAATTTATTCCGGAAGCGCCTCATGAGATCCTATTGGTTTTAGATGGTAGTACCGGTCAGAATGCCTTTATTCAAGCACAGGAATTCACCAAAGCTACCGACGTAACCGCACTGGCCATTACTAAACTGGATGGTACAGCCAAGGGAGGTGTAGTGATTGGCATCAGCGACCAATTTAAGATCCCGGTTAAGTTCATTGGAGTAGGTGAAAAAGTAGGCGACCTGCAAGCCTTTAATAAAATGGAGTTTGTGGATTCGCTGTTCAAGAAATTGGACTAACACTGCCCCTTAATTTATTGCAGACAGCCTTGTGGGCTTTCTAAAAGGAAAACGCCAATACAGGTAGTAATTAAAGCCAAAAATATCTTTGTCGTCTTCCCGGTTTGGACCATAACCCGGAAGATCATGAGGAATCAAGCTGCCCGCTTGGTAATCTTTCAGAAATTTGTAGCGTATGGTATAGCCCATATAAAGCTCTTTCCAGACCCTCACTTTGGTCCCTGCGGTTAGTTCCATCCAGGAGGCGTTGGCATCCCGATTCTGGTCGATGATCTGGGTGTTGCCAAAGGCGTCCTGAGTTTCGTAAACGAATATGTCGTCGAAGGTGGCTCGCCCATAGCCCACTCCGAAAAATAGCTTGCTGCGATTTCCGCTGTTATAAAGAAAGTTAACTTCGGCATTGACCCTCCAATAACTGCCCTCATTGGTATACAAGGTAGTTTCCGTTAGCCTGGTTATGTCCTGAATGCCATATCCTATGGTTAAATGGTATTGCCTGGAGTCCACTTCGACCTGGTATTCCTGCTGAGATAGTTCTTCCTCCCAGATACTGCGGCCGATAACAAACAGATCTACTCCCACCATGACCCCTGTGGGGATAAACTCCTTTGCTTGTTTCTTTACTTTGGGAGGCTTGGGCGGACGCAGGTCAGAAGAATCGGTTTGCCCAAAGGTCACCGAAACCCATGCCATAGTGCCTATAAGACTAATAATACACTTCCACATTTTTGACAATCTGTTGGTTGAGCAAAGGAGCAATAATTACCACCGAGTCAAAACTGGTACTGCCCGGATTGAGCTCATCAAAAATCTGCTCCGGACCACACTCTTCTGAAATAAGACGGCGAAAAACCCGATAACTCAACTGCAGACTGTCCATACCTCTGTCGCTATCGAATAAGAACCAGGTAACCGTATCCGCAGTATTTACAGGCAAGGCCAACTTAGCGAGGGTGTCGCCTTCCACAAAGACGCTGTCGGTAGCTTGGGCGGTGATGCTGTTAAATATCAGGGTATCGTTTACCACCTCTGCGCTATCGGTGCCTTCGTATAGGATAGTCAAGAACTCCAGCTGAACCAGGCTGGTGTTATCTGAAAAACAGATCTCATCCGGAGCACAACTGCCTAATACTACCCCCAAAAGAAAGGGGACGATGCTCCCACGCTGCCAATTCCTTAAATACACCTTCATTTTGACAGCGATAAAGATATATAATAATATGGGTACCCCGAAGGCCCGTTTTAAAATCCTAAACCTCCACCCTGAGTAATGAGCTATTATTTAGTACTTTTGCAATCCTAACAACACGCTGTGAAAACCGGACAACATAAAAAAGATCGGGTCAATGTGATCACTTTGGGATGTGCCAAAAATTTGGTAGACTCTGAAGTATTGATCACCCAATTGAAGGGTAATCAGATAGACGTTACTCATGAATCCCGGCAGCAGGATGCCAATGTGATCATCATCAATACTTGTGGATTTATTGACAATGCCAAGCAGGAATCCATTGACACCATCCTGCAGTATGCCCAAGCCAAGGACCAGGGAGCAATAGACAAACTGTATGTTACCGGCTGCTTGTCCCAGCGCTACCGAGACGATCTGGAAAGAGAAATCCCTTCCGTAGACGCTTTTTTCGGCACCATGGAACTCCCCATACTCCTAAAAAAGTTCAATGCGGATTATAAGCATGAACTAATTGGAGAGCGATTGATATCTACTGCCCCGCATTATGCTTACCTGAAAATCTCCGAAGGCTGCGATCGTCCCTGTTCGTTTTGTGCCATACCGCTGATGCGTGGAAAACACCGCTCCAAACCCATTGAGGAGGTCGTTAAAGAAGCGCAACATCTGGTTAAACATGGAGTAAAAGAAGTGCTACTTATCGCTCAGGACAGCACCTATTACGGTCTGGACCTCTATAAAAAAAGAAACCTGGCGGAACTCTTGAACCGTTTGGCCGATGTGGAGGGCTTGGAATGGCTCCGGCTGCATTATGCTTTCCCTGCAGGATTTCCGGAAGATATCCTGGAAGTAATGGCTAACCGTTCCAATATCTGCAATTACTTGGATATCCCCCTGCAGCACGGGTCTAACCGGATGTTGCAACTCATGAGAAGGGGTATTACCCGGGAGCGCACCGAAACTCTTTTGGCCAAAATACGGAATAAGGTGCCCGGTATCACCCTCAGGACCACCTTGATCGCCGGCCATCCCGGTGAAACTGAAGATGATTTTCAGGAAATGATGGACTTCGTGAGGCACTTCCGGTTCGACCGGTTGGGTATTTTCACCTACTCTCATGAGGAGCAAACACATAGCTATTCTATGGTCGATGACGTTGCGCCTGAAGTAAAGGAAGCCCGGGCCCAGGCCATAATGGAAGTTCAGGAACAAATTTCCCTGGAACTCAATCAACAAAAGGTCGGCCAGGTAATGAAGGTTTTGGTTGACCGCAAAGAGGGCGGATATTTCGTGGGTCGTACGGAGGCGGATAGCCCCGAAGTTGATAATGAAGTATTGATCGATGCATCACAACATTTTTTGCGCATCGGTGATTTTGCGGAAATACTGATCACGGAAGCCCGGGAATTTGATTTACTGGGTCATCCACCGTCATAATAGGGATAAAACGATCCCCTACAAGTAGTTTTTTTTCATTATTATTGGTCCGGATCCTCTGATTTCCGTATACGTTGATTAGTGAAAAAACGAGGACCTTAACCTAAATTTTATGCTGAATACTCTGGCTTTGAGACTGGAAAAATTACCCTTCGACCAAACCGGCAACTTCTCCCAGGGATTTTTGGACTATATAGCGGCCGATCCTAAACTGGAGGAGTTCTATGAAGTATCCCCAAAACTGGAAAATTTCAAATCGGTAATAGAAAATCGCAAGTTCCCAAAAGAACAGCGCGAAACTCTGGTTAAAGTAATTAACCAACAATATGATGGCTTGGTGCTCTCCGGTAAAATGTTGAAAAACCTGGCCCGCCTAAAGAATTCCACTTGTTTTTCCATTACCACAGGCCATCAACTCAATATTTTCACCGGCCCTTTGTATTTCATATACAAGATTGTAAGTACCATAAACACTTGCAGGGCCTTGAAGGAGGCTTACCCCGATTATGACTTTGTGCCAGTCTACTGGATGGCTTCCGAAGACCATGACTTTGCGGAGATCAATCATTTCCATCTATTCGGTCAAACCCACAACTGGGAAACCTCACAGGAAGGAGCTGTAGGTCGATTCAGTACCCAAGGCATGACACAGATCCTGGACGAACTAAAGGAATGCCCTGAACTTTTCCGGGAGGCCTATGGCCAGGACAGATCCTTAGCTGATGCCACTCGCTATCTTGTCAATGAACTATTTGGCGATCATGGGCTTATCGTGGTGGACGCTGACCATTCTGATTTAAAGCGACAATTTATCCCCATAATCCGGGATGAGCTGGTACACCATTATGCTTATGCTGCCGTTTCTGAAAGCTCTGAAAAGATGCGGGGAAAAGGTTATAAAACCTTGGTGACCCCCCGGGAGATCAATCTGTTTTATCTTACAAATGAAACCCGCCAGCGCATTGTTAAGAAAGATGGACGCTATGAAGTACTAGGTACGGATATTAGTTTTAGCGCTAAAGAAATTAAATCTCTACTGGAAAAACACCCGGAGTGTTTTAGCCCCAACGTAGTATTGCGTACAGTTTACCAGGAGACAGTTTTACCCAACATTGCTTATGTGGGTGGGCCAGGTGAGCTTAGTTATTGGTTGCAGTTCAAAAGTACATTTGACCACTATCAGGTACCCTTCCCTGTGTTGCTCCCCCGAAATTGCGCTTTGATCATTAACAAAGGGCAAATGAAGAAATTTCAAAAACTGCAGTTGCAGCTCGCCGATCTGTTCCTAAGAGCCCCGGAATTAAAAAAGAAGTTTATAAACCGCAACTCCGAACAGCTTTTGGACCTTGATGCCGAACGAGCAATACTTAAAGAGCTATTTGAAAGGATTCTGGATAAAGCCCAAAAAGTGGATGGGTCTTTGCCAGGGTATGTACGTTCTGAGGAATCCAAAACCCGCAAAAATCTTGACCTGATTGAAAAGCGAATAAAAAAGGCGGAGGAGCAGAAGCAGGAAGTTTCTATTAATCAGTTGATGGCCTTAAAAGACAAGCTATTTCCCGATGGCGGTTTGCAGGAACGGTACGACAACCTACTGAATTACTATCTTAATAATACCCATTTCATCGATGAACTAGTGGAACTATTGGACCCTTTTGATCTCAAGTTCCATATTATAATGGAAGATGGATAAAGCTGGAATTAGAAAGGAATTCCTGGAAAAGCGAAAAAGCTTAACCAATGAGCAGTTGGCTACCGCCAACCGGCAGATCTGGGAGCGCTTAAAGGAATTCCTGGACTGGGAACACGTTAAAGGACTGCACCTTTATCTGTCAATACCCGGCCAACATGAAGTGGATACCCAACCCATTGTGGACTATGTTAGAGAGTGTCACCCACAAGTGGATATAGTAGTGCCAAGAGTAACGGATGAGGAAAAGATGGAGCATGTCTTATGGAAACCGCACACTGCTCTCCAGCCAAATCAATGGGGCATTCCCGAACCTGTGGAGGGTGCTCTATATGATATCAGTGACTTGCAGGTGGTGATCGTACCCTTGATAATCTTTGATTTAAGCGGCCACCGTGTTGGTTATGGCAAGGGCTACTACGATCGCTTCTTAGGTTCCTGTCTACCGGTGGTTGAAAAGGTAGGCCTTTCTATTTTTTCACCGGCGGAAAAGATCCGCACCGAAGCTACGGATGTCCCATTGGATGCTGTGATCACCCCTGAAAAAATTTACCAGTTCCAAAAACCTTAAATACCCAATTTTGAACTGTTGCTGGCTATTTTTTGATTATATTAATAGTTCAAATAAAATGCGGAACAATGAAAAAATTCCTTACCCTTCTGGTTACTATAGGCTCCATAATCAATTTTTCCTGCGAAGCACAAGAACCAGTCCCCAGCAGTGAAACCCAAATAGCGGGCGCCTTACTGGCCGCACCTGAAGGCATGCGCGATAACGCCGCAGTTTGGGGGTACGATAAAAAAGGAAATTGGGTGGAACTAAAAGCAGGCACCAATGAGATGATCTGTGCTGCAGATGACTATAAAAGAGAAGGCTTTAGCGCAGCCAGTTATCATAAAGATCTGCACGCTTTTATGCTGCGGGGACGAGAACTGAGAGCACAAGGTATTAAAGGAGATGATCTGTTCGATCAAAGAGAAAAGGAAGTAGGTGATGGAAGTTTAAAAATGCCCGAGCAGCCCACCACCTTGCATATATTGACAGGGTCTGCTTTTTCAGA
>JAOTYN010000222.1 GCA_029861825.1 Cyclobacteriaceae bacterium | reverse complement strand
GCATAGCCGATTTGCAAGTTGAGATGATCGTAAATCTCCGTGGTATAATTGCCGTAATCCAGTTGCTGGTTCAAGTCATCATGTACAAATGGAATATGAAATCCTTCCAGGTAGTTATCGCAGTACAGGGCCCAGTGGGCATGTACTAAATAGTCTTTAGATTGTGCGGGGTCATGAGTGAACTCATGCAAAGGCAAAAAGTCCACCCGCTCTTTCATTTTGTTAATGACCGAGTCAAAACCGAATTCCGGGTTTAGGCCCACAAATAAGAAGGGTCCCCATTGCTCCAAGGGAAATTGGTACAAGTCGTCGCAAGCACGGGGGAAATCCTGGGTTTCTTTAAATTCTGGCATATGCTCAAACTTACCGTCCAATTGAAACCGGCGGCCGTGGTACATACATGTCAAGTTTTTGAATTTGCCGGCATGTTGAGCCACCAGGTTGCCTCGGTGGGTACAGACATTGGAAAGGCACTTGATCTCATCCGGGCCGGTACGGGTCAGCAGCATGGGTTCGGTTAAGTATTGATCCAGCAAGATAAAAGGATGGATATGCTGTTCCAGCTGTACTAGGGACTCATCGCCGATCCATTGCCAGGACCGCATGAAGATCTTTTCCTTCAGGGTATCAAAAAGCTGAGGATCACGGTAAAAGGAGGCCGGCAGGGTCTCTGCTTTAGAGATGTCCGGATCGACATAGAAACTTTGCTCCATAATATTTAAGTCGTATCTTTTAAAAATCCCAGTCACTTAAATTAGAAAGTATTTTTTAAAGTAGATGGATCGAGCCAAAAATAAATTGGGTCTCTGGACCAGTACATCTCTGGTGGCAGGAAATATGATTGGCTCGGGGGTGTTTTTGCTGCCTGCAGCATTGGCATCTTTTGGAGGCATCAGTCTGCTAGGCTGGTTCTTTTCTGCCTTGGGTGCCTTAGCCCTGGCTTTGGTCTTCAGTTATTTAAGCCGGCTCATACCAAAAGCTGGCGGACCCTATGCCTATACCCGGGAAGGCTTTGGCGACTTTGCGGGCTTTCTGGTAGCTTGGGGCTACTGGATCTCCATTTGGTGTGGCAATGCCGCCATTACCGTGGCTTTCGTGAGCTATTTAACGGTATTCATTCCGGAACTGGCGCAGAATAATTTGATGGCAGTGGGCGCTGGTTTAAGCGCCATTTGGTTGCTTACCTGGGTAAACATCCGGGGCGTGAAAACCGCTGGGATAGTGCAATTGGTCACTACGGTGTTGAAATTGATACCGCTTATCTTGATCGGAATAGGAGGACTTTTTTTTGTCAACCTGGAACATTTCCAGCCTTTCAATTTAAGCGACGATTCGGCTTTTGGGGCGGTTACCGCTACCGCTACCTTAACCCTTTGGGCCTTCCTGGGTTTGGAATCTGCAACGATTCCCGCTGATAATATTGAGCAACCTGAGAAAACCATTCCTCGGGCTACCATACTGGGTACCCTGATCAGCACCGTGGTCTATATTACCGGTACCATCGCGGTGCTGGGACTGATCGCTCCCTCCGATCTACAAAACTCCACCGCACCCTTTGCCGATGCCGCCGCCGCTATGCTGGGAGAGAGTGCCTATTATTGGGTAGGAGGGGCCGCGATAATAGCTACCTTAGGGGCATTAAACGGCTGGATATTGATGCAGGGACAAGTTCCTATGGCGGTGGCCCAAGACAAGTTATTCCCGGCATTATTTGGCAAACAGAATCGCAACCAGGTGCCCGTGGTGAGTATTATCATTTCCAGTGTACTGTTGTCGGTGTTGATGGTCATGAACTTCACCCGGGGATTGGTAGACACCTTCAAATTCGTGATCCTGTTAGCTACACTGACGGTGCTGGTACCCTATTTGTTTTCTACGGCCTCCTTTGTTTTGGTGGTGGCACAGAAAAAGTTCGGCGCTGTTAGCAACCGCCTGATCAAGATGATCCTGGGTTTTTTGGCTTTCGGGTATGCTTTATGGGCGGTGGCGGGATCCGGTGAGGAAGTTGTTTATTGGGGATTTATCCTGCTGATAGCCGGCATACCCTTTTATGTTTGGATCAAATGGAAAAATTATTCTTATCTATGAAGACCACTTACCAATCGGAGGTAGGCAAACTTAAATCGCTGCTCATCAAACCGGTGGTCCATGCCTATATCGACCAAACCGTTATTCAAAAGCAATGGCAGGCGCTTAATTACTGGGAAGCGCCGGATATGGTTATGGCTAAGCTGGAATACCGGGAATTCGAAACCTTAGTAGCCGATGGTGCAGTGGATTTGCATTACCTGCCAACAGATGACCAACTGACCATGGATTCCATCTACTGCCGTGATGCCTCCATTTCCACAGATCAAGGCATGATCATTTGCCGCATGGGGAAGTCGGCCCGCTCACTTGAGCCCGAGGCCTCCCGGAAGCTTTACCATGAAATCGACCTGCCGGTACTGGGAGAAATTAAACCACCGGGAACGTTGGAAGGAGGGGATGTGGCCTGGCTGGATACCCAAACATTAGCGGTGGGTCACAGCTACCGTACCAATGTGCAAGGTATCGACCAACTATCAGCGTTGTTGCAGCCATTGGGAGTAGAGGTGATAACGGTACCGCTGCCGCATTACCGGGGACCTGATGATGTTTTTCATTTAATGTCTATATTCAGCCCTGTAGATAAGGACCTGGCGGTGGTTTATGCACCTTTGATGCCCATCTCTTTTAGGAATAGCTTGCTGGACCTGGGGTATAAACTGCTGGAGGTGCCAGCGCAGGAGTTCGACAGTCTGGCCTGTAATGTGTTGGCATTGGCCCCCCGGCGGTGTATGATGGCTGCCGGTAATCCCGTGACCCAGAGAGCCTTGGTAAATGAAGGTTGTGAAGTGATGACTTATCCGGGGCAGGAAATAAGTGTAAAAGGAGGTGGTGGTCCTACCTGTTTGACCAGACCCTTATTGAGATATGCATAGCAATGTCTTCCATCTATCATTAACCAATAATCAAAAAGATCCATTATGAATGGATTAACCAACGGATTAACTGCTTTGGACTGGCTCGTCATTGGGCTCTATTTCATACTGCTAATGGGTATCGCCTGGTGGGTGATACGGCAAAAACAGGAAGATTCGGAAGATTATTTCTTAGCTGGCAGAAATGTGGGTTGGTTTATTGTAGGTGCCTCTATCTTTGCTTCTAATATTGGGTCAGAGCACCTAGTTGGTCTGGCAGGCGCAGGTGCGGATAGTGGCATGCCCCTGGCGCACTATGAATTACATGCCTGGATCGTTTTAGTACTGGGTTGGGTGTTTCTTCCCTTTTATGCCAGAAGCGGGGTGTTCACCATGCCCGAATTCTTAGAAAAGCGATACAACGCCAAGGCCCGACGATTTCTCTCCGTGGTTTCGCTGGTGGGCTACATATTTACCAAAGTTTCCGTTTCGATCTATGCCGGGGGTGTGGTGTTTCAGTCCTTTTTAGGAATAGGATTTTGGCCTGGAGCTATCCTAACCCTGGTGATTACCGGACTTTACACCATTTTAGGAGGGATGCGGGCAGTAGTTTATACCGAAGCATTGCAGACCATTGTATTGATAACCGGTGCTTTATCCGTCACTTTAATCGGCTTAAACCATGAGGCAGTGGGTGGTTGGTTTGGGCTGAAAGAAATAGTGGGAAGTGAACATTTCAATATGTGGAAACCTATAGACCATCCCAGATACCCCTGGACGGGAATGGTATTTGGCGGAGCTATTGTGGGTATTTGGTATTGGTGTACGGATCAATACATCGTGCAACGGGTACTTTCCGCAAAAAATATCACCGAAGGCCGAAGAGGGGCCATTTGGGGAGGGTTTTTAAAAATATTACCGGTCTTCTTGTTTTTAGTTCCGGGTATGGTAGCCTACGCCTTAAGCCAAAAAGGTGTGCTGCAGTATGAATCAGCCAACGAAGTATTACCAGCCATGGTAAAAACCTTGCTACCCTCAGGAATAAGAGGTTTAGTGGCGGCAGGCCTATTAGCCGCTTTAATGAGTTCATTGGCATCGGTTTTTAACTCCGCCTCAACGCTGTTTACCATTGATATTTACAAGAAGCTCAAACCTCAAACTCCGGAAAAGGACCTGGTTCGCACCGGACGCATCGCTACCGGTATTATTGTGTTATTAGGTTTTGCCTGGATACCGGTTATGAAAAATGCACCGGGTACCTTATACGATTATCTGCAGAGTGTTCAGTCCTATATAGCCCCGCCAATCACCGCGGTATTCCTGTTAGGTATATTTTTCAAACGCATCAATGCCAAAGGAGCCATGGCCACCCTGATAGGCGGATTTGCCATTGGTTTGGTTCGCTTAACACTGGACACTTTTAAAACATTTAACCCGGGTGTCAGTTATACGGGATTTTGGAAAACGGTCCAGGACATTCCCTTTTCTCACTTCGCTATTGTTATGTTCGTGATCTGCGTGGGTATTTTGATCGTAGTAAGTTTATTAACGGCCAAACCCTCAGAAAAGCAATTGGCTGGGTTGACCTTTGGGACCCTGTCGCCCGAGCAGATCAATTCCAATAAAAACAGTTATAACAAGTGGGATGTCATAGCTTCCCTGGGAATAGTAGCCATCATTGTGGGAATATTGATGTATTTCACCGGTTGATCATGAAGAAAAAAATGCAGTACGCTGTCCATAACCTTTTGAATATGATGGAGAATGGACCAAATACGAATATTATGCTAAACTTTTTTCGTATTTTAAAATCCGTAACCCATAGTTGAGATTTTGATGCCCCAATCACACCAACTTGCTGCTATCATGTTTACTGACATTGTGGGGTACACTGCCATCATGCAAAGGGATGAGGTGATGGCGCTAAAGCAGCTCAATCAATTCAGAAAAGTGCTGGAAGAATTCACCCCTGCACATCAAGGCAAAATCATCCAGTATTTTGGTGATGGGTCTGTCCTCTCTTTTGATAGTTCCGTAGATTGTGTCAGATGTGCTATGGCCTTGCAAAAGGAATATAAAAATAACTTGAAAATTCCTGTACGTATTGGCATGCACGTGGGCGATGTCATTTTCCACAATAACAACGTATTTGGAGATGGGGTGAATTTAGCTTCGCGCTTGGAATCAATGAGCATTCCAGGGTCCGTCTTAATGTCCAAATCAATTCGAGATCTGATTAAGAACAAAGGGGAGTTTCACCTCGTTTCTTTGGGCAGTTTTGAATTTAAGAATGTAGAAGAGCCCATGGAGGTGTTCGCTCTCACCAATGAGGGCTTCAGTGTACCTGAGGGAACGCAGATAAGGGGAAAATTAAAAGATAAATCCCCCGAATCAGCATCAACTCGCCAACCAGAAGTTGGAGACTCTAAAAAACCATCTAACGAACCATCCCCAGTAACATCTAAAGAATTATCCAAGCAATCATCCAAGCAATCATCCGACCTCTGGGCGGAAGTGCAGCGACGTGGTGTGATCAGAGTGGGAGCCCTGTATGTGATGCTCGCATTGCTCCTGATCATGTTGATTCCGTTTGCAAAGTCAATGCTAAACCTTCCGGAATCGACCTCAACTGTATTAGTGGTCCTCCTCATAATTGGATTCCCAGTCGCCATGTACCTGGCATGGAATTATGAACGAAGTCCTGAAGGGTTTATACCCACCAACTCGCAGCAGTCCAGGCAAAATCCTTTAAGTCCAGCTCAAAGAAAACCCCTGACGGATAACTTTATTCTGGTTGGAATGGCCTTGATCCTTATTGCTTTTTATGTGTACTCACAACAACTGGCAACCCCTGCCCCTGACACCGGGCATAGTTCCAGTGCGGATGCTGGAATTGATAATAAGTCCATTGCGGTTTTGCCATTCGTTGATTTCTCAGTCGAACAGGACCAGGAGTGGTTCTCAGACGGACTTACCGAAGAGTTGCTGAATAGCCTGGCACAAATTCCTGGACTCCGGGTCACGGCGCGCACTTCTTCGTTTGCATTTAAAGGGAAAGACCTTCCAGTGCAAAAAATTGCGGATTCTCTGGGGGTTAGTTACCTGGTAGAAGGATCCGTTAGAAAATCCGGTAATACCCTCAGAATTACTGCGCAATTGATAAACCCTGAGACAGATGACCATATCTGGTCTCAAACTTATGATCGTGAATTTGGTGAAATATTTACCATACAGGAGGATATTGCGGAGAACATAGCGGCCACTCTTGATATTTATCTCGACGATGAAAGGAGAGAAGAAATGTTTGCCATTGGAACCGAGAATGCTGATGCTTTTGAGGCTTATTTGAAAGGTAATGTTTATTTCGACAAAGCCCATTCTGGGGGCAGTTTGGACAATTTGATGTCTTCCTTGGTAATTGCCAATCAATACTATGATCAGGCCACTCATTTGGATCCAGGGTTCGCAGCTCCGCATTATCGACACCAGGATCTCTATGCTCATTTACTAATCCATTTTCCCCGTAAGTTATGGCCCGATACCTTAACCCTGCAAGATGCAGGGAACAGGGTGCGCGAAGACCTTAATGCAGCTCGAGCCAATTCCAAACGAAGAACCGAAACACTATTCTATGAATTAGAGTATGCCACGGTTTCCGATGACTGGAGTAAGGTCCCTGAATTGTTTGCTGAATTGGAAAGTGATATTGAATATCTGAAAACCATCAGCCATTTTGGCGGCGGATGGACCAAAGGATTGATTATCTCCCTGGACCGGCCGGATCTCGGCTTGAAGATGCATGAATTAACGCTTGCGAATAACCCATTGAGTCCCAGGGTGGGTATGGAAATTTACACCTATTTGATTGCTCAGAACCGACTGGATAGCGCCCGCTTATGGCTGGATAATCTGAAGAAAGAATCGGGGAACACGTTCCCCTTTGGTCTTCGGGGATTGCAATTGCAATTGATGACCATGCCAGGAACATCCCAGGAGGTCTTGCGTGCCTTAGACACATTCCCGGAATCAGGCCTTATAAGATCGGATTTCATAAGAATGTATGCTAAGATCCTGGCAGGAGAACTGAACT
>JAOTYN010000221.1 GCA_029861825.1 Cyclobacteriaceae bacterium | reverse complement strand
CCGGAACTGAGACAATATATTGTAGCTAACAACAGGGAAGAACTTCCATTCAACCGCCGACAGCGATCCTGGATCTATGCTTCATCCAAGCAGGAGAACAATTATCAGGGATTTGGTACGGATCAAGACCAGCATATGCCGGGATTTGTATTTATCAACCCCACTATGATCCCCTATGCTGTTCCACAAGGACACCCCAATCAACTGGATCCCTCCTTCTGCCCTTGCGCCAAGGTAATGGGCGCAGGCCGTAGGCGCAGACCTTTTCGCCCCTCTAGTATTATTAACGTAAGTGCGATGAGCTTCGGGTCGCTATCGGCCCGGGCAGTGGCCTCCTTAAATCAAGGCGCTCTCAAAGCCCACTGCTATCACAATACGGGTGAGGGTGGCTTGTCACCGTATCATTCGCATGGTGCGGACGTGGTGTTTCACTTTGGTACGGGATATTTTGGGATTAGAGATGAACACGGTAATTTCAGCATGGATCGCTTGGTAAAATTAGTGGAGGACAACACATTTATCCGGGCTATTGAAGTAAAACTCTCCCAGGGAGCAAAGCCCGGTAAAGGAGGTGTGCTGCCCGCCAAAAAGATCACTCGCGAAATCGCTAACATCCGTCATTTGCCCATGGGTAAGGACGTTTTATCTCCCGCCAATCATACCGCCTTCAGCACCATTCCCGAACTGGTGGATTTCATTGAGGACATTGCTGAGCATACCGGACTCCCGGTAGGCATCAAATCAGCAGTAGGTAAAATGGAGATGTGGGAAGAGCTGGCACTAATTATGAAAAATACCGGCAGGGGTCCTGACTTCATTACCGTTGATGGAGGTGAAGGTGGCACCGGAGCAGCACCTCCCTCTTTTGCAGATCATGTAGCACTCCCTCTGCCCTACGCCTTTACCGATGTTTATAAGCTTTTAAAAGAACATGACGTGTTGAATAATTTGGTGCTTTGCGCCTCTGGCAAATTGGGTTTGCCCGCTCATTCCATGATGGCTTTTGCCATGGGTGCGGATGTGATCAATGTGGCCCGGGAAGCTATGATGTCCATCGGCTGTATCCAGGCACAGATTTGTCATACCAATCGTTGCCCTTCGGGAGTAGCCACCCAGAACAAATGGCTGCAAAGCGGTATAAATGTCCCTTACAAAGCCGATCGGTTTTACAACTATGTCACGACCTTGAGAAAAGAAATACTGGAAATCACTCACAGTTGTGGATATGAGCACCCCTGCCAACTTACCATGATTGATGTGGACTTAAGCATGGGTGATAATAACTATACTAAAACGCTGAAAGAAGCCTATAATTATCACAAAAACCCTGTACCTTTTACTGGAATGAAATATCTGAAAAAGTGCGAATATCTAGGAGGAGCTTACCAAACCACTTCAGCTAAAGCATAAGGGTATGCGAATAATGAAGCTCACCGATCAGACCAGAATAGAGTTTCGAAAGGACCTGTGGCCTTCATCGGAGTGGCGTAGAAAGATTTTCATTATCATTTTCGGTACGGATACCCACGCCGGAAGAAATTTTGACATTGCTCTGTTGTGGGCTATTCTGCTGAGTATTGCGGCGGTGATGTTGGAAAGTGTGGATCATATCCGTGAGCGCTACGGGGACATTCTGCGTATCGCCGAGTGGATACTCACCGGCTTATTCACCATTGAATATTTAGCACGCATCATATCCATCCGCAAGCCTTTGTATTACGCATTCAGCTTTTATGGAATTATCGACTTCATATCGGTGATCCCCACCTACCTGGCTTTATTCTTTGTGGGTGGACAATATTTACTAGTGATACGCGCCCTTCGACTTTTAAGGATATTCAGGATCCTTAAGCTCTCCCGTTATATGGGAGAAGCCAGTACCCTGGTGGCCGCCCTTAAGGCCAGTCGGCATAAGATCACGGTATTTTTGGGTGCTGTTTTCACCATTGTGATAGTAATGGGGACTATGATGTATATGATTGAAGGGGGGGAAAACGGGTTTACCAGCATACCTCGAAGTGTATATTGGGCCATTGTTACTTTGACCACCGTGGGATATGGCGATATCGCACCTCAAACGATATTGGGACAGACATTGGCCTCTGTAATCATGGTTATGGGTTATGCTATAATAGCCGTACCCACCGGAATAGTGACGGCTGAATTAACCATGGCCCAAAAGCAAAGACCGAGACTGAGTTGTAGCAAATGTGGAATGGAGAATCATACCCCTGAAGCATCTTATTGTCATAAATGTGGAAATAAACTTGATCAGAATTGATATGAAAGCAATATGGAATGACCAGGTGCTTGCTGAAAGCGACCAAACTATTGTAATTGAAGGTAATCACTACTTTCCCCCGGACAGCGTAAAGTGGGAGTTTTTTGAAAAAAGCGACACCCATTCGGTTTGTCCATGGAAGGGGCAAGCGTCTTACCACCATGTGATGGTAAATGGACAAAATAATCCCGATGCTGCCTGGTATTATCCCGATCCCAAAGAAGCAGCTAAGGGATTTAAGGACTATATCGCTTTTTGGAAAGGCGTGGAAGTAGTGGCCTAAGTGATCGGACTGAATTTCACACTTATCGAGTATAAACAGCTGTTGATCCAAAAGATCCATTTTTAAGTACCCAAATGCTTTTATTTACCCCGTTTTAGTATACTTATTTCTAATAAATGACATCATTATTAAAAACTTCCATACCCTACGTCATGATGATTGCGTTAATGGCACTCACCCTGTGGACCCGGGATAGTAACCAGGCTTCCACTATAGATCCCCGCGAGACTGCAGATTCCTTAGCAAAGGTTGCCAAAACTGCCTTGGAGGATGTACCGGACCAAACTCACCGACAACCGGAATAAATGTTAGGGAGGTTTAAAGGATAAGAATTCTATTTAAATATACCTCAAAATACTACATGCGTTCACTAGCTAGGTAAATGCCCGGGCATTTCTCTTAATAAACCCCTAGAATTACTCATAAATCAAGAGAGATGCAATTCCTGGAGGTACTTACGCTGCTGATTTTTTTCGCATCAGCCTTTACATACATCAATCTCAAGTTTTTAAAACTGCCCTACACCATTGGTATGATGATCATGGCCCTGGTCATGTCATTGGGTATCGAGCTGATCGGACTGTTCTACCCTCATATCACTGAGGTGGCTGAGAATATTGTAAAGCAGGTGGACTTCAGCGAGGTATTGCTCAATATCATGTTGAGTTTCCTGCTATTTGCCAGCGCCTTGCATATCAACTTGCAAAAATTGGCAGAAGAGAAATGGCCGATATTCACTTTGGCCACCGTGGGAGTACTGATTTCCACGGTGGTCACCGCTACTGCCATGTACTATCTGCTGCCATTAATAGGTATCTCGTTGGATTATATCTATTGCTTGCTGTTCGGGGCTTTGATATCTCCTACCGACCCTATTGCGGTGTTGGCCATGGTCAAGGAGTACAAAATTTCCAAAAACCTGGAAGTTAAGTTTTCCGGGGAATCTCTTTTTAATGACGGTATCGGGGTAGTAGTATTCCTAACCATATTCGAGATTTCCAATGCAGGCCTGGAAAATTTTCAGTTGACTTCCGCCTTGAGCTTATTCGGCCAGGAAGTTATCGGAGGTGTGGGCCTGGGAATCATGTTGGGGTATGCTGGATTTCATTTTTTAAAGCTGATCGACAATTCACAGATCCAGCTGGAGGTGTTGGTCACCTTGACCATGGTGCTGGTAGGTACGGTTACCGCTCAGAAATTGCACGTCAGCAGTCCGCTGGCCATGGTGGTGATGGGCTTGTTTGTGGGCAATGAAGGGCGCAAAAAATCCCTGGCCAATGTAGCCGGAGATTATGTTTTAAAGTTTTGGGATCTGGTAGATGAGGTACTGAATGCCTTGTTATTTATCCTGATAGGGTTGCAAATGGTAGTTATCGTTTTTCCTTTCAATCACTTCATTGCCGGTCTTATGGCTATTACTGTGGTCCTAATCAGCCGGTTCATCGGGGTAGGCGTCCCGTTGCAGGCCTTGAAGCTTCGCACCAAGATTAGAAAAAAAACCGTCAGGCTGCTAACCTGGGGAGGTCTACGAGGGGGTATCAGTGTGGCCCTGGCCCTATCCCTGCCCCCATTTCCGCATAAAGAACTTATTGTGACCATCACCTACTGCGTGGTCGTCTTTTCTATCATAGTACAAGGTTTGACTATCGGGAAGATGTTCGCAAAAACCCAAGACGATGAGCAGCAACTTAACAATTTGGACCGGGCGGCTTAAGCTCCACAACCCACGTTAATTCCAGGGCCTCAAATTATTATAAATATTCTATCAACTTCTAATAATTATTTATTTAATCCACATAGGGATTCAGTGAGGCGCTTATTTAGAGACTATTGTTGCATAGGTCTGCCGATTAAAGTATTTTAACTTGATCGGGAGCTTTGATTGGGATTATAACCCTCACCCCACCCATGAAACTCAGTATAGCCAAGAAATTTCTTACCCTAATTGTGCTCTGTGCCTACTCGCAGGTGTTTAATTTATTAGGTCAGGAGCTCTCGTTCAGCCACTATACTCAGGAATCGGAAGTCCTGCAGCTGCCGTCCGCGGAGATCCAAAGTACCTATCAGGACCAATTCGGCTATATATGGTTCGTGGTTTACTCATCAGGCTTGGTGCGATATAATGGGCATGAAACTGTATTGTTCACGGAAGCTGACGGCTTACCTTTGCTGACGGTTTACGAACTTCTGGAAGATCCCTGGGGAAGGTTGTGGGTTAGTACCGATGCCGGACTGGCCGTGACAGAAAAGCCTTTAGGAGATTATCAACTGGGTGAAAAGCCACGTTTTACCAACGCTGTAGGAGATACGCATTTGGCCACAAGTGCCATTGTGCATAATCGGATGACCATAGATGGTAAAGGTGATCTGTGGGTAGGAACTGAAGAGGATGGGATTATACATTATGGTCTAGACAGCCTTAACTCCATAAAAGTGGACACCATTCATACTGATTACTATCAAAAAGGGGTGAATCGGCGGGTCAGGTCACTATTGACCCTGAAAAGTGGTGCGGTGTGGGTAGCACTGGATGACGGCGATATATCAGTCTACCCCCCCGGCAAATATGAATCCTCCACCATATTATCAGACTCCGCTTCAGCTCCATGTCAGACCGAAGTACTCTTCGAGACCTCCAGCGGTGAAATCTGGGGCGGTTGCTGGAATGGAACCCTCTGGAAGTTAAAACAATCTACAGACCAACTGGTATTTCAGACGGTTTCTAAGGATATAAACAATCGTTTGATCTCCCTGCAGGAAGATGTTCATGGGCACCTGTGGGCAGCCAGTTACGGCTCGGGAGTGATTCAGGTGGAACCCTCGGGCTCAAGCAGGATCTATGATCAAAACAATGGACTGATTTCCAGCAACATCAATGATATTTTCCTCGATCGTGAAGGCAATTTATGGTTCGCGCAGTCAGGCGGTATTAGCAAGCTTAGAAACAATTATCAAGCATTTACCAATTACTCTGCCAGTACCACCGCCCAGGGAAAACCAATTTTTAGCAACGCTTCTCTTAATGCAATACTGCGCATGCGGGATCACCCTGACCTGATATGGACAGCTACAACAGGCGGTGGTATTACTATAATTCTTGGTGACGGCTCTTCCGTGACCCTAACTAAAAAGGATGGATTGCTTTCCGATCGTGTTACCAGCCTCCAGGAAGACCAATTTGGAAGAATATGGGCTGGTACTGCCCGGGGAATCAGCTGTATATCGGTTTTGAAAGCAACCGCTCCACCCGCCCAAAGCACTCCCTGGTCGTTCCGGAATAGCACGGCCCGCATCGCCAACTACGACAACCACAGTATTTATGCGGTTAAAAAGATCAACATCCCTGTAAGTGTCAACTCTACCCTGATGGTAGAAAGTCTTTGGTTTCCGGGTTACCAACATTTGTACTGCCTGGTTAATGAGAAATGGTTTGTTTTTCGATCAGCATCCGGCCTACCCTCAACCTATTATCACGCTATTACCAGTGATGGCACTGGTAAACTATGGGTTGGGACTCGCGACCGGGGAGTATACAGTACAGAACAGGCTGTAACCCTGGAAGGGCTGCAGGAAAGCTCCGGTAAGCCATTGCCCTTCGAGGATAACAACCAACAGGTCCTTGCCAGGGAGGTTACGGATATGATCTTCCGTCCTGTTTGGAATGAAACTCTGGGGGCACATTCCGACAATGTAGAGACCCTGCTTTGGCTTGATAATACCCTTTGGGTTGGCAGTACTTCTGGACTTTCAGCCGTGGAAGGAAATCCTCTGCAATCCACTAAGTTGCTAACTGAGGAAGCAGGACTCAACGCCAATAACATTACGGCTATGGACTATTCAAAGCACACCGGTACTATCTGGATAGGTACCAATGGTGGTTTAGCGGAAATTGACCCACACGCCAGGCAGGTAGTGGGAACAGTAACCAAACAAAACGGTCTGGTAGATAATGAAGTATGGTACTATGGCTCTGTATTTGTTGATACCCTTGGAAATGTTCTTTATGGGACAGCTAAAGGACTTTCCATATATGCCCCTCAACATGACACGGAGTCACCTACTACTCCCCTGCTGCACCTGGAAAAAGCCTCTTTTACTGAAAACAATTCCGGAGACAACGAAGTATCGTTTCAGTATGCTGCCTTGAGCTTTATCGCCGAAAAACAAATCCGCTATAAAACCCGTCTGCAGGGATTTGACGAAGACTGGTCCGCCATAACCAGCGAAAACAAGATCAGGTACACCAACCTCCCTGCTTTTTTAATTCCCCGACAATACTCTTTTGAGGTTTTGGGAGGATATCAGGACGGCCAATGGACAGAAGAGCCATTGGTACATTCGTTCTGGGTAAGACCGGCCTGGTGGCTTAGATGGTGGTCGTTCCTGATCCAGACAGTGGTGGCGGGTTTCCTGATTTTTTGGTACGTACGGTTCAAGACCCGGAATCAGGCCCGGGCGCTGGCCAAGGAACGAGAGATCACCAACAGGTTGAAACAAATAGACAAGCTAAAGGAT
>JAOTYN010000220.1 GCA_029861825.1 Cyclobacteriaceae bacterium | reverse complement strand
GCAGTCACTGCGCTTTGGGCTGGCACCGATTCTTTTTGTAGATCCTCTTGGTGACTGCACCCCAGTGAAGTGAGTAATAGAATTATGTATACCAGTGCTCTCATGGTCCTCTGAAGCCGATTTTCCTTTTGTTAAGTTCGCGCTGGTACTGCTTGGCAGCTTTTTGGTGTTCATCTAAAGTGCGTGAAAAATGATGGTATCCGCTAAAGTCATGACGAGCACAAAAGTAAAGGTAATCATGATCACCTGCATTGAGCACTGCTTCAAGGGCTTCTTGGGTGGGTGTGAATACTGGCCCCGGAGGTAGTCCTTCTACCCTGTAAGTATTGTAGTCGGACCGAATGCGTTTGTGAGCTTTTAGCACCCGATTTAGGGGCCTGCCTGCCGCATAAACTACCGTGGGGTCGGCTTGCAGACGCATATCTTGTTGCAATCGATTCAAATACAAACCGGCTATAACCGGCATTTCCTCACCGATCTTGGTCTCGGCGTAAACTATGGAGGCCAGGATGCCTACTTCCTGTGGCGTAAGTCCCAAAGAGGCGGCACGTTCCAACTTGGGTGGCGACCAATAATCCAGGTAATTACGGAACAGGCGGTCAGCTACCTCCTTGGCCCGGCTGTCTTTGTGTATCAGCAGGGTGTCAGCAAACAGCAGACAATAAATACTCTCCTTATTGAACGGCCCCCAACTCTTAAGGTAATGAGGGTCATGCAATAGATCCCGCAGGGCGGTGTATTTAATATCCAGGTTGGCGCACAAGTTCTTTATGGTATTGCGTCTCATTTGGTACGGTACTATTACCACAGCTACGGAAGTCGGCGGTGTACTTTTTAAATGCCCGATCAATTGCCAATTGTTCCAGCGTTCTTTAAGCTGATACAATCCCGGGGCAGTAACCTGCTCATAATACCCCAGTATCCAGGCGGCTATTCTGAAGGTAACTTGGTTATGGATCGCTTGGTCCGCTTCGAGATCCTTGATTACTTCCGAAGCCTTTCTTTGCTCGAGAATTTCCAGGTCGAAAATATCATGACTAAACTCCGTGTTGGGCGGAAGAAAAACTATTGTTAATACCGAGCCCAAAAGGAAAAAGCCCCCTAGCAGGAAGGCTTTAACCCCACTTAAATTAATCAACCAGCTATGGAAATTAAAATTTTTGATAGTAGGACGGACCGCTTGATCATGGGAGCATAAAAATGCCGAAAAATATGCTAAGCTGCTTAGCTGAATACCCGCATTTATCTCTTATGTAAGGTTTAAGGATGTTATTACTGCGGATGGTATCCCCGGTAGGTGCGGGATTCCTTGATTGGTCCGGTTACCTGCTGAGAGATAAGGAATTGCACAGGCAGGGTTTGAATACCGAATTTCACCGCCTTGTACACTTGAAAGTGCAAATGGGGCTTGGTCGACCAGCCGGTATTTCCACTAAGCCCGATCACTTGTCCGGCCTTTACGCGGTCTCCCGGTCTTACTGTTGCTCCCTGATATTGCAGGTGGACATAGTCCGAAAAGCTGCCGTCCTCATGCAGAATGGTAATGCGGTTCCCATGTTTCATAAAGGATTCATCGGGCCCGCCGATATTGGAGTCTTCTTTTACTGCTACCACCAGACCGTCCCTGCTGGCACAAACCTTGGTTCCCTCTTCCATAACAAAGTCGAAAGCATTCTTTCCCTGATGGGTGTAACTGCCATTGGGGCCCTGGATCAATATATGGCTTTTGCCATTTTCGAAAGGAAGCCAATACGGATAGCTCAGGTCTACATGCACAAAAGGGTCGCCCATAGCCATTTGATACTGTGATCGGAAAGAGGTACTGCTGCCTCCTTTAGGTATTAGCACGAACAGCTTTTGCGGTTTTCCCGGATATATCACCTGATAATAAGGTAGAGATATGGAAGGCTGCAGGTTCTCTAACACAGGAAAGTCGATTTGGATCTGATAAGGGCTGAGATCCTGATTTTCAGCAAAGTATTCAAATCCACCGTCGCCGGTAGTTTTTTGGAATATGTGGACGGGATTTTTCTCCTGAGCCTGCAGAGAGGTGCAGTCAAAAAAAACTAATAGAATGCCTATTAGAACAGTAACAATTGCTCCCATATGTGTATTAAACGTCCAAGGCAGAAATTAAATTACCTTCCCTTAAATAAAAAAGGCCCGGATTTTACTCCGGGCCTTGATCCTATTTATAAGATATTTACTTGTCCTTGTCCTCTACTTCTTCAAACTCCACGTCGCTTACATCGTCGTCGCCGTCGGGGGCTGTGCCGGCATCCGCGCCGTCGCCACCGGGAGCACCGGCTTCCTGAGATGCGGCATACATCTCCTGAGCTGCGCCTTCCCAGGCTTTGTTAAGCCCTTCCATGGCACTGTCGATACCCGCCAAATCCTTGGCTTCGTGGGCAGTCTTCAAAGTAGCTAAAGCAGATTCGATCGCCGTCTTGTTGCCTTCCGACAATTTATCTCCGTATTCGCTGAGCTGTTTCTCAGTTTGGAAGATCAAGGAATCAGCAGCATTAATCTTATCTGCAGTTTCCTTAGCTTGTTTGTCGGCCTCGGCATTGGCCTCTGCTTCTTTTTTCATTTTTTCGATTTCTTCATCGGTTAGTCCGGATGAAGCTTCGATACGGATCTTTTGTTCTTTACCGGTACCTTTATCCTGAGCAGAAACGTTCAAGATCCCATTGGCGTCAATGTCGAAGGTAACTTCGATCTGAGGCATTCCTCTGGGAGCGGGAGGTATTCCGTCCAAGTGAAAACGTCCGATGGTACGATTGTCCGTAGCCATGGGTCGCTCTCCCTGTAGTACGTGGATCTCTACGGAAGGCTGACTATCAGCCGCAGTAGAAAATACCTCGGATTTCTTAGTAGGTATGGTAGTATTGCTCTCGATCAACTTGGTGGAGACACCTCCCAGGGTTTCAATACCCAATGATAAGGGAGTAACATCCAACAGCAACACATCCTTAACTTCTCCGGTGAGAACACCACCTTGTATAGCCGCTCCAATGGCCACCACTTCGTCAGGATTAACTCCCTTAGAAGGCTTCTTGCCAAAGAACTTTTCTACATCTTCCTGAACCTTGGGGATTCGCGTGGAACCACCCACCAGGATCACCTCGTCAATATCGGAGGGCGACAAACCGGCATCTTTCATAGCCAATTTAACGGGCTTCATAGCACGCTTAAAGAGGTCGTCAGCCAATTGTTCGAACTTAGCCCGACTCAATGACCTGACCAGGTGTTTGGGAATACCATCCACCGGCATGATGTAAGGTAGGTTGATCTCTGAGTTGGAAGAACTGGATAACTCGATCTTAGCTTTCTCTGAAGCTTCTTTTAAACGCTGCAGGGCCATTGGATCTTTTCTGAGGTCAATTCCCTCATCTTTCTGAAATTCTTCCGCCAGCCAGTTCATGATCACTGAGTCAAAATCATCACCTCCTAAGTGAACGTCTCCATTGGTGGATTTAACCTCAAATACACCTTCACCCAATTCCAGAATGCTGATGTCGAAAGTACCTCCACCTAAGTCGAAGACGGCGATCTTCATATCTAGGTTTTTCTTGTCCAGTCCATAGGCCAATGAGGCCGCAGTAGGCTCGTTAATGATCCTTTTTACATCCAGTCCGGCAATTTGTCCGGCTTCTTTGGTGGCCTGCCTTTCAGCATCGTTGAAGTAGGCAGGTACGGTAACCACCGCTTCTTTTACTTCCGTTCCCAGATAATCCTCTGCCGTGGACTTCATTTTCTGAAGGATCATAGCTGAGATCTCTTGAGGAGTGTATAAACGCTCGCCTATTTTGACCCTAACGGTATCATTGTTTCCTTTTTCTAGGTCGTAAGACACATTTTTTCGCTCAGCACCAACCTCTGTGTATTTCTTGCCCATAAATCGTTTCACGGAGCTGATGGTGTTTTTGGGGTTGGTGATCGCCTGTCTTTTTGCAGGATCACCCACTTTGCGTTCTCCATCTCCAGCATCCAAGAAAGCAACGATTGAGGGGGTAGTTCTCCTGCCTTCGCTGTTGGGTATAACCACTGGCTCATTACCCTCCATCACCGCTACACAGGAGTTTGTTGTTCCTAAATCAATTCCTATTATTTTTCCCATGATATATTTTATATTCTAAACTAATGCAATTCTATATCCATGCTCCAACAAGGCTTATGCCAATAGCACTTCAGAGTAATATTTGTGACATAATGGCAGAAAACCATGCTGGTATCGATTTTTAAGCCCTTAATAGTGACAACATGCCCCCAGTTATCGCCTGTCATTCTTAGCTAAAATTTCATTACCTTTGGCGCTTTCAAATTGCTTAGTAATGGGACTTAAAGAGGAGATCGCCAGAAGGAGAACTTTCGGAATTATTAGTCACCCGGATGCCGGTAAAACTACCCTAACAGAGAAATTGTTGCTTTTTGGAGGGGCCATTAAGAAAGCCGGTGCTGTGAAGAGCAGCAAGATCGATCGACACGCCACCTCCGATTTTATGGAGATCGAGAAGCAACGGGGTATTTCTGTGGCCACCTCCGTAATGGGATTTGAGTATGGCGACCTGAAGATCAATTTGCTGGATACCCCGGGTCACCAGGACTTTGCTGAAGACACTTTCCGTACTTTAACGGCTGTAGACAGTGTGGTAATGGTGATCGACTGTGTGAAAGGAGTGGAGACACAGACTGAGAAGCTCATGGAGGTATGTCGAATGCGGCAGACCCCGGTAATGGCTTTTATCAACAAGCTGGATCGGGAGGGGCGAGATCCTTTTGAACTGCTGGATGAGATAGAAGCCAAATTAAGTATAGCGGTACGGCCCTTGAGTTGGCCCATTGGCATGGGCAAAGACTTTCAAGGCGTTTACGACCTGTTTCAGAAAAAGCTGCTTTTGTTTCAGGCCAGTCGCCAGGAACTTACAGATGAAATGGTTCAGATAACCGATTTGCAGGATCCCCGACTGGAACAAGAGGTGGGGGAATCGGCGGCGCAACTACTGCGGGAAGAGGTAGAACTTATTGAGGGTGTGTACCCCACTTTCGATGTTGAAGACTACCTGAAGGGAGAGATCGCGCCGGTTTTCTTCGGCAGTGCGGTGAACAATTTCGGAGTGCAAGAACTGCTAGACTGTTTCGTGCAGATAGCCCCGGCTCCACAACCTCGTGCTACGGAGAATCGGGAGGTGGCCCCCCACGAACCCCAATGCTCAGGATTCGTATTCAAGATCCATGCAAATATGGACCCCAAGCACCGTAACAGAATAGCCTTTATACGAGTATGTTCCGGGATATTTCAGCGCGGGCAGTACTATCATCACGTTAGAATCCAAAAGAAATTGCGCTTTAGCAATGTAACGGCATTTATGGCCCAAAATAAGGAGACCATTGAGCAGGCCTACCCCGGTGATATCATCGGCTTGTATGATACCGGCAACCTCAAAATAGGCGACACCCTGACCGAAGGGGAAATAGGTTATTACAAAGGTATACCCAGTTTCTCTCCGGAAATATTTAGAGAAGTGGTCAATCTGGATGCCATGAAAACCAAACAACTTGACAAGGGACTGCGCCAGCTAATGGATGAAGGTGTGGCTCAGCTCTTCACCTATGAAATGGGTGCTCGAAAAGTGGTAGGGACGGTAGGTCAACTGCAATTTGAGGTAATCCAATATCGATTGGAACATGAATATGGCGCTAAGTGTCGTTTTCAATCTGTTAGGCTGTACAAGGCTTGTTGGCTCTACGGCAAGAATCAGAAGGCCTTAAAGGAATTTGTAGATTCTAAATTTCGACACATTGCCAAAGACAAGGATGGTAAACTAGTGTTTTTGGCAGAGAGTAAATCCTGGATGCAGATGGTAGAAGAGAATTTTCCGGATGTCGAATTTCACATCACCTCAGAATTTTAAAATAAAATTGGCTCAATCCCGAAGGACCGAGCCAATTAGAAATTGAGGTGGATCAATTGCTCTTAGAGGATAAGGATCTATCCAAATATCTTAAACTGTGTTTGCTAGAATATCTCCGTTGGGGTCGAACTCTAACCACACATAGTTTCCGTTTTTCTTAACCGCCAGGGTAATACTACTTCCCATGGGGGTGTCTTTCATATAGCACTTGGTCAATTCATAACCTTCATAGTGTGAAGTAAGGTATTGTACCACTGCTTCTGGCAATGTTTGTTGGTCGATCTTGGTGAAACTCTTGATCCAGTTTCCCCTTCGGTCCAGGTAAGCAAACATATCATTACCTTCTTGCACGAAGTTGATCTTGTATCGATCGTCTTTAATGATCCATTGGACCTGTAGTGCCCTCTGGTATCTTTCGAAGAAGGCCGCCTTAATATCCTCTGGGACCTGTGTTTTATTAGCCCCCGGATCTGTATAAATTCTGTCGCCGCTGGCAATATAGCTCACCTTGGCGCTATTCATAAAATGCATGCGGGCCTGGAGCAATTCATCTTCCATGGCTTCCTGGGCCTGTAGCGAACCACAATACCCCAACATTAACACTAAATAAAAGAACTTCTTCATAGCTGAAACTACTGGTTTAATACCTTGAAGGCGATTTCCATGCCTGTTTGATCAAATCATATCATAATGTGGATAACTATTTATGTAAAATCCTCAATATCAGTAATATAAAACCATAATTACCTTCGAACTCCTTTTTAGTGGAAAACCATAAAATTCAATCAAAATGAGAATAGTTTTCCAAATTGAGAATAAAATTGGCGTATTTTGGGCTTATGAAAATAGAGGTCATTTACGAGGACAATCACTTATTGGCAGTGAACAAACCCGCCGGTATATTGGTACAAGGCGACCGTACCGGTGATGTCAGTTTAGTGGATTTCGCCAAAGAATATATCAAGGAAAAATACCAAAAGCCGGGAAAGGTGTTTTTGGGCTTGGTGCACCGTCTGGACCGTCCGGTTAGCGGGGTTGTCGTAATGGCTCGGACTTCCAAAGCCCTGACCCGTATGAGCGATCTTTTTAAAAGAAGAGAGGTGGACAAGATCTATTGGGCGCTGGTTTCAGACTCTTTGCCCATGGAAGCGGGTGAATTAGTACACTGGTTGCGCAAGGATAAACAAAAGAACAGGGTTAACCTCACCTC
>JAOTYN010000219.1 GCA_029861825.1 Cyclobacteriaceae bacterium | reverse complement strand
AGCTGTGGGGTCAAAATAATTTCCGTCCGTCTATTCTTTCGTCTACCATCATCCGCCTCATTGGAGGTTACGGGAGCATATTCTCCTTTTCCGCTGGCGGTAATTCGTTGTGGCTGAACTCCGGCTTCCTTCAAAATATTTACGATCGAGGTAGCTCTCATCACACTAAGATCCCAATTGTCTTTCATGTAAGGGCCGGTTTTGGAAACGGGTACATTGTCGGTATGGCCTTCTACCACAATATTTATATCCGGATTGTCATTTAGTACTTCAGCTAGTTGACGGATCGCCTGTATTCCTTTTTGATCCACTTTAATACTACCCGATCCAAATAACAATTGCTCCGCCAGACTTACATATACCTTGCCGTTCTTTATTTCTACGGTCAAGTCATTTTCTTTGAAATTCAGCAGCGCATTGCTCACCTTACCTTTGAGTTCATTGACGGCCTTTTCTTTCTCCTCAAGGATTTTTTCCAATTCCACAATTCGTTGCTGTTGAGCCAGATATTCCTGATTTATTTCATCGTTATTGGCCAGCAGATCTTTGTATTGATTATTTAATGAGGCCAATTGGTCATTGGCTGAGGAATGATCTTGACTTAGAGAGGCCAAGGCGGTTTCCAAAGAATCAACTTTCATGGCTGTTTGAGAAAGTTTATCCGAATATTGAGTGTTTGAAACCTCCAATGCGGCTTTTTGGCTCCAGAGATCATCGTATTGCTTTTGGCTTACACAGGCATTCAGCAGTAAACCTGTTACCAGCACTCCAATAAGTCTAGGCATGCTAATTGGTATTTTGAGAGTTATGGAGATTAGCCTGTCCAGGTTGTTGGGGTGTCACGACTATCTCGGTGCGTTTGTTCTTATCTCGTCCTTCTGGCGTTTCATTGGATACCATTGGATCTATCTCGCCTCTGCCGGCCACCGTAAGGATTCTGGGGTCCAATTTAGACTCCGTAAGTTCCCGGGCCACTGCGGCTGCTTTTAACACGCTCAAGTCCCAGTTGTCCGTGAGATATTTTGCTTTTTTGGCGATACGATTGCGGTCGGTATGCCCGACTACTCTGACTTGAATATTCTCCTGGGCATTCAGGGCAATAGCCAGTTGCTCAAGAGCTTGGGCACCATAGTCGGTAATGGTGACACTTCCCGGTTCAAATAAAATGGGCTCATCAATAGCGATTAGTACTCCATCACCGGTCTTATTGATGTTAAATTGTTCAGAAACCAGGCTCGATAAAGACTGGTTCACATCTTGATAAACCGCTTCGATTAGACTGGATTGGTTATCGGCCTTCAGTTCCCAAACTTTAACAGTGCGTTCCCGCTCAATTAAATCCGACTCCATTCCTCCCAGACGGACAATGGCATTTTCAATGCTGTCAGCTCGTTGATCCAACTGACGTTGCCGGCGCGCTACCCCGATTTTGTCCTGATCACATTCGTTCAAAACAATGTCGAAGTAGTCCCTCATATCCTCATATTTCAAAGTCAAACTCTGATATTCGGAGGCCAGACTGGTTTCATCCTTTTGTAATTTATCAAGCTCTCGGGTGACCCTTTGATTATCGACATTCGATTGCATTAGCTGGCGGTTGAGGTCCTGATTCTTACCCTGCAAACTCATAGCTTTAGTTCGCTCTTGTGCCAATTGAACGGAATACTCCGTAGCTTTCAGTTCCAAATTATCCCGGGCGTTCAACAGGGCATTGTATTTTTGCTGGGATACGCAGCCGCCTAATAAAAACGCCGTTATGCTAAAAAAAACGATAGCGCGCGAATACATAGGGAAAGACATTTTCAGAGAAGACAGATTAAAAAGTAACATACTATTAACTTCTAGCAAAATTAACATATTTATCAGCGGCCTACTAATAATTCCTTTATTTATCGTACCCATTGTCTTATATTCGGCAGCGGATTTATAATAAACTGAAATGCATAAAAAGGGAATGCTAAAAGAGGATGCCCTGAAGGGTAAAACCATAATAGTTACCGGTGGAGGTACTGGATTAGGGCGATCCATGGGCAAGTATTTTTTGGAGTTAGGAGCCAACTTGGTGATAACCAGCAGAAAGATGCCCGTTTTGGAAGCTACCGCCAGAGAGTTACGAGCAGAGACAGGAGGAAAAGTATTACCTATCGCCGGTGATGTCCGGAATTTTGAGGAAGTAGAAGGAGTAATACGAGAAGCTACTAAGGAATTCGGCGATGTTCACGGGTTGTTGAACAATGCCGCAGGAAACTTTATTAGCCCTACTGAGCGCTTATCGGACCGGGCGTTTAGTGCGGTAATCGATATTGTGTTAAAGGGTACTACCAACTTCACCCTGGCGTTGGGAAAAAAATGGATTGAGCAGAAAAACCCTGGCACCATATTGAATATTGTGACAACCTATGCCTGGACGGGATCTGGTTATGTAGTACCATCGGCTTGTGCCAAGGCAGGCGTGCTAGCTTTAACTCGTTCACTAGCAGTGGAATGGGCTAAGTACAACATTAGAACCAATGCTATTGCCCCAGGGCCCTTCCCTACGGAAGGAGCTTGGAGCCGCCTGTTGCCCGGTGACCTCCAGAAAAAATTCGATCCGGCTCAGCATGTGCCCCTGGGGAGGGTGGGCGAGCATCAGGAGTTGGCCAATCTGGCGGCTTATTTATTGTCGGACTTCTCCGCTTTTGTAAACGGGGAGGTAATCACCATTGATGGTGGAGAATGGCTAAAGGGAGCCGGTGAATTCAACCATCTGGAAATGGTTACTCCTCAAATGTGGGATATGCTGGAGGCCATGCGTAAGGGTTCGTCTACCTGAAAGAGGAATGGTTAATGACAATCTTATCAGTCAGCATTTGATTTTGAGTAACCACCTGCAATATATAGATGCCTGTTTTAAAGGTACTTACATCCAATGCTCCACCGCTGCTAGGGATCTCCTGCTCCAGAATTAATTTACCCGCTGAATTAAGAATTCTGGCTACAGCATTGCCTTGAGTACCATTCACTGCAACGTTCAAGATATCAACTACCGGATTAGGATAAGCATTTAATTGCAACTGTAAGGTGTTGTTGGTAGTAGTCTCAGTGCCTGTACCCAGGTCGAATTTACCATTGGCCATATTAGGAGCGTTGGGATCCGGAATACTGAATTCTGAGAACGGTGAAAACTGGGAATCATTGGAGCAAGTAGCTTTTACTCTCCACTCATAGGTAATACCCATTGGCATATTATTCAATTGCAGCCTGTTTCTATTAGTAGTTTCTTCGATCCATTCGGTTTGTCCCACCACACGGTATTGCACTAAGTAACTGCTTACGTTTCTTACATTGTCCCATCTCAACGTTAAACGGTTGTTTTTGCCTAAACCAAAGCTAAGCCTTTTGGGCGTATCGCAGGAAGTATTGAAGTAAGCCGTTTCAGAATAAACAGAGGCTGATTGTGCACTACCACTACAGATGGTACGTAATTGCCATTCAAAAACAGTGTTGGCAGGAAGATCTCGCAGGTCTTTTCTATTAGAAGTACTGCTAACGAAAGTCCAGGAGTTGGTTCCTAATTCACGATATCGTATTTGACTGGAACTGGCATTGGAGGGTTGGGTCCAGGTGAGCCTTAAAGCACCGTTATTCAAAGTACGGGAGGCCAGGTTGCTAGGAACATCGCAAGGACTTTCGGAGGTGAAGTTGTAACCATCCAAAAGTCTGGATACCGTCCCATCATTTTCACAGATTACCCGAATGCCCCATTGATATTGCTTGGAGGGATCTACAGTAATTTGGGCACTGTTTTCAGTGGTATTTATAATTTCAATCCAGTCTTCCGCACCGGTTTCTTTTACCGCAAATCGGTATTTAGTTGATCCTTGAGCAGGATCACAGGAGAGTTCCATCCGGTCAGAGGATATATATGTAGCCTGCATATTGCTAGGATCCTCACAACGCAAGGTACCTAAGGTAGTTACTTCATTAAATGCCGTTAAAGCCGATTGTAATGGAACTGCTTTACACACATTTCTCACAGTCCATAAGTAAGTGGTTCCCGACTGCAAATTATCAATAGTGACCTGGCTTGAAGAAGTCTCTATCCATTGGGCGTTAGGACTGGGATCGGTGTCATTTCCACGACCGTCTCTTTTCCAGTAAATCAGACGATAGGAGGTACTGCCATTGGCATCATCCCAATTAAAATTTAGGGAAGTTTCAGAAACAGCGGTAGCCGCTAGATTTTCTGGTAATCCACAAGCAGCAGGCCCGCTGGTGGTAAATTCAGGTCCAAATATAAACTTGGATTGGTTATCTCCACAAAACACTCGAATTCCCCACTCATAGGGCGTTCCAGTATTCAATCCCTCTACTAGGTAAGAGGTTTCAGAGGTTTTAAGAACGGCAACCCATTTTCTGTTTTTCTTTACACGATAGGCCAGACGATACTGGTCGGCACCATTAACAGCGTCCCAATTCAAGGTAACTTTTGTGTCACCTAATTCGGAAACTGTTAATCCAGTGGGGTTTTCGCAAACTGCCCACAGGTTCAATGAAGTGAATAATAAACTGGCTATCAATAATTTAACTCTTAAAATGGTTGCATTCAATTGGGGACCTCCTTCTTTAGTTATTAATATATTTATGTTTTATATGTAAATAATTATATAATACATATTTGCATATATATATGGCCCAGGTGGAAAACGTAACCAACCATGTAGGTTATTTAGTTAAATACCATAAATTTTATTTGCTGGAATGCCTTTTGCGCTCATGTTCATCCAGGTAGATTTTCCTCATTCTGATGGCCTGAGGGGTAATCTCCAGATACTCGTCCTTTTGGATGTATTCTAAGGATTCTTCCAGGGAGAATCTTCTGGGAGGGGGGATTTTTTGATTATCGTCAGAACCAGCAGCCCTCATATTGGTGAGCTTTTTGCCCTTCTGCACATTCAATACCAGATCATTGTCACGGGTGTGCTCTCCGATAACCTGACCTTGATAAAGGTCTTCGCCGGGGCTAATAAAGAAGATTCCGCGATCCTGCAATTTATCAATGGCATAACCGGTAGAGAGGCCGTCTTCCATGGAGATTAGGGAACCATTAATTCGGCCGGGAATATTTCCTTTGTAAGGCTGGTATTCTTTAAAACGGTGATTCATTATGGCTTCACCGGCGGTGGCGGTCAGCATATTATTGCGCAGACCGATCAGTCCTCGGGCGGGTATGTCAAATTCCAAGTGCTGCATATCACCTTTTGGCTCCATTACCGTTAGCTCCCCTTTGCGCTGGGTGGTCATTTCAATCACTTTACCGGAAAATTCTTCGGGGACATCCACTACCATATGTTCTATGGGTTCGTGACGGTGGCCGTCGATTTCTTTGAACAAGACCTGTGGCTGGCCCACCTGAAGTTCGTAGCCTTCCCGGCGCATGGTTTCGATTAAAACCGAAAGATGCAGGATCCCCCGGCCGTAAACCATAAACTTATCTTCGCCATCTCCCAACTCCACTCGTAGAGCCAAATTCTTCTCTGTTTCTTTAATGAGTCGATCTCTAAGATGCCTGGAGGTGACGTATTTACCTTCTTTACCGAAAAACGGAGAGTTATTGATGGTAAACAACATGCTCATGGTAGGCTCATCAATACTGATGCGGGCCATAGGACGCGGATCCTCCAGATCGGTAATGGTGTCCCCGATATCAAAATCTTCTAAGCCGATTACCGCGCAGATCTCCCCGGAATTAACGGATACTACTTTGGAACGATCCAAACCTTCAAACACCATCAACTCCTTGATCTTGACCTTATGGACTTTCCCATCCTGTTTACAGAGGCCGTAGGATTTGCCTTCTTCTATACTTCCTTGGTATACCCGGCCAATGGCAATACGTCCCACGTACGAGGAGTAATCCAGGGAAGTGATCTGCATCTGGGGTAAACCTTTCAACTGGGTAGGAGGAGGGATAACCTTTATGATGGCATCCAGCAATGGGGTGATGTTTTCCGTAGGGTTTTTCCAGTCCGTACTCATCCACCCATGCTTGGAGGAGCCGTATAAGGTGGTAAAGTTCAATTGATCCTCGGTGGCATCCAAATGGAACATAAGGTCAAAAACCTGTTCGTGTACCTCATCGGGACGGCAGTTTTCCTTATCCACTTTATTGATCACTACAATAGGTGTGAGGCCCAGCCTCAATGCTTTTCCTAGCACAAAGCGGGTTTGGGGCATAGGGCCCTCAAAGGCATCCACCAATAGCAATACCCCATCGGCCATTTTCAGTACTCGTTCCACTTCTCCTCCGAAATCGGCGTGCCCGGGAGTATCAATAATATTGATCTTGATACCCTGATAGCGAATGGACACATTCTTTGAGAGAATGGTAATGCCTCTTTCCCTTTCCAGGTCGTTACTGTCCAGCACCAGCTCGCCCATCTCCTGATGGTCACCGAATAATTTGGAGGCTTGAATAAAGCGGTCCACTAAAGTAGTCTTGCCGTGATCTACATGGGCGATAATGGCGATATTGCGCAATTCTTGCATAGGGGGATTCTTATCAAAGCGCAAAAGTAAGCAATAAAAAGGTCTTGAGGTGGTGATTTTAATTTTGTTACACCGTGGTAGAGGTCTTATGGGGTTAAGTTTGTCGCAGCCTTCCTAAAAATTTCCCCAAACCTTCTATATTTGCTCAATTACTATGAGCCAAACCGAAAGACATACTATTACTGCCGCCTTACCCTATGCTAATGGCCCTGTTCATATAGGTCACCTGGCGGGAGTTTATGTGCCTGCGGACATCTACGTGCGTTTCCTGCGCTCCCAAGAAAAAGAGGTGCTGTTTATCTGCGGTTCAGATGAATTGGGGGTGCCCATTACCCTGAGAGCCAAGAAAGAAGGGGTGTCCCCTCAGGATATCGTGGATAAGTACCACGGCATCATCAACAAATCGTTCCAGGAGTTCGGCATTAGTTTTGACCATTACAGCCGCACCTCTTCCAAGGTCCACTGGGAAACGTCAGCGGAGTTTTTTAAGCTGCTATACGACAAAGGAGTATTTTCCGAAAAAACCAATCAGCAGTATTATGACGAGGAAAACCAGTTGTTTCTGGCGGATCGCTATATTCAAGGAACCTGCCCCAATTGCCAGTTCGAAAACGCCTACGGCGATCAATGTGAAAACTGCGGTACCAGCCTTAGCCCTAAAGATCTCATCAA